>MNWN01000021.1 GCA_001872545.1 Parcubacteria group bacterium CG1_02_58_44 | reverse complement strand
AAACTTTGCCACGAGCATCCGCGGGATTATTCGAGCGGAAGTTGAGGTCGTCAAAAGAAATGAGCTGCACAAATTTGTCGTTCTCCCAAAGCGCTGGGTTGTTGAACGTTCGTTTGGCTGGCTCGAAAAGAGTCGGAGACTATGGAAAAACTGCGAACGAAAACTCAATACCAGTTTGCAAATGATGACGCTGGCGTTTCTCGTACTGCTACTCAAAAGATTTTAGACAGGCTCTAAGAAGAGTTGCAATTCCGGGACGACAGTAAAGGTATAAGGTGATATCTAACCCCAATACCAAAATCGCCGACCCTCTACAGAGGAGTCGGCGATTTATTTCTACTTTCAGCCGCCTACTCGACTGGCGGCGGCAGCTCTCCGTCCTCGTCGCCTACCGTCCCGGCCTTCAACTCATCCTGCAGGGACGCCAGCTTGTCCGCCACTTGCTGATTGTCGGGATTGAACGACTGGACGATCTCGATCTGGGAGATGGCCTTCTCGATCTCCCCCCGCTCCTCGTACATGGCCGCCAGATACCACCTGGCGTTCGAAAAGTTCGGTGTCAGATTGATCACCGACTCCAGCAATCGCGTGGCCGCATCCTTCTGGTCATTGCGGTAGTAGAGAAGCGCCAGCTGAAAGCCGACTCCGACGTCCTTCGGATTATCTTTGGCAACCGACTCCATGCTACTGATGGCCTCTTCCAATTTGCCCTGGCGGTCGAGCACCAACGCCAGATTGTAGCGAGCCGAACCGTAGTCTGACTTGAGTTCGACCGCCCGGTTAAAGTATTCGTCGGCCTTGTCCAAATAGCCGGTTACTTTGGCCCAGCCTTCGTCCGCGGCCTTGCCGGACGGCGCCAGACTGTTCCTGGCCAGGTCCGACAGCAACAGATACATCTTGCCCACCTCGGTCGGCAGCGACGGATTGTTCGGCTCGAGCTGCGAAGCCTGCTCGTAGGTCGTAAGTGTCCAGTTCTCGGCGCCCTCGGTGACACCGATCAGCTTCTTGTAGATGGAAGCCAGCACCGACCAGTTGGCCACGTTGACCGCACCGATCTCGGTCGCCGTCCTGGCCGACTGCACGGCCTTGGTGGTCAGCATCGAGGCAATCTGTGAACGCTCCTGCATCGCCTTGGTCTGCCGTTCCTTGAAGGCATCCTCGCTTTCCCCATCTTCCTGAACCAAGGGTGTCTGATTGGCGGCCAACTGCTCCGTCTTGGAGATCAGCACCATGGCCAGGTTGCGCTGATATACGTCGTTATGCTTGTTGAGATTGGTTGCCTTGACCAGCTGTTCGATCGCCAAGTCGTAATTCTGACTGCTTTTCGCCTCCATGGCCCGGGCAAAGGCAACCTCGCCGGAATAGCGCTGAACCTGAACGAAAGCGCCGGACAGGATGAACACCAGACCCAGAATAAAGGCGAAAGTCACCAGCATGGAGGCTCGTGGTGACTTCTCGAATCGCACCGAATAGAAGTCATGCTTATGAACGACCACGAGCAGGGCCATCGTCACCCAAAACAATACTTCCAGCGTCAGCGATGAGCTGTAGAGAAATTTCGACAGAACTAGCAGGAGCCAGGCAGAGAAAATTCCAATCAGGATATGCCAAGTCGCCTCGTCGGCCTTCAGCAGCTTCTTGGCGGCCGAACCGAGCAGCAACAGCGAAATCAGCAGCCAGGTCAGGATGCCCAACAGTCCGACACTGGGAAGAAGGGTGAGGAACCGGGAGGATCCCCGGTCAAAGCGCACGTTCCAGAAGTTGGTATTGTTGAGCTCCGCCGTATGGTATTTGGCGAAGTCGAAGATATACGTTCCGGGACCGGAGCCCAAGAACGGGAAATCGCGGATAGTCTGAGTGGCGATGTCGAACGACGTGCTGGTGGAGGGCATCACTTCCAACGGAAAATGCAGACCCAGCGACCAGCTGAAGAGCAGGGCCAGAATGGTCACCACGACTGTCGCAGCCGGCAGGATGACGCCGTTCAGTCCGCGCAGCGAGCTGGCGTGGACGAAAGTGTAGCCGATCAGCACCAGCGACGAAATCAGCAGAGCGACCGTCACGGGCCAGAACCCGATGGCTGCCACCAACCAAAGAGAAATTACCGACGTCGCTATCAGCAGGACCTTAGTAGCGTAGGCCTTGACCCCGGGCTGGCTCGGCCGGCCGTGACCGTAGAGCAGCAGTCCGCTGCACAACATCACCAGGAAGGCCGCCAGAATGCCCAACGCCGACACCGTACCGACAGTGTTGAAACTCGCCTTGCCGGCGAAAGCAAACGGAAGGACGAAAATTCCCAAGCCTTGAAGCAAGCCGTAGGCCACGGCGACGAAGCCACCACCAACCACCGCCGTCAGCAGGCGTCTGAGTTCCGATTCGGTCTGGACGCTGTTGATCGTCACGAAGTACAGCACGGCTAGGGCGATCACCGTCAGCAGTCCATCCCTGGCCTGACCGTAGTTGCCCGTCAGACTCAAGTACGGATTAACCGACAGCCAGGTACTGAGACCGTAAACGCCCAAGAAAACCAGAACAACGATGTTTACTACGCTCCGGCGGTACTCGAAACGCCTTTCAGCCAGCATCTTGCCCATCCAGGCTATCGCCGCAACACTGACGCCCAAGAACAGCAGCATCTGCTTGTTGAAATCGGCCGCTTCAGTAGTCCAAGGCAGAACGAATACTGGAATCAAAAACACCAAGACGATCAGCGACCATTTAGTGACGGCGTCGCAGATTCTGGCCAGCAGTCGTGGCTTTGGCTCGGCCGCCGTCGACTGGCCGACTTGAATGGTTTCCTGCATAGAAGCTGATTCGATACGGACTGGTCTCCGTATCCGATTACGGTTATTGACTGATGGGAAGTATAGACTATCGATTTCGGCCCGTCATCCATAAAAGTATGAACCAGTCAAGAGAAAAAGGCTGTAAATGCCAAAAAAGACCGGCCAAGGGACCGATCTCCGCTCAGTGAAACTGGAACCTATTCCTGAACTTCCTCCTCGACTGGCAGTTCAGGCTCTGGCTCTACGATTTCTTCTACCTCTATATCCGGCTGCGGTTCTACGACAATCGTTGTCTCTTCCTCCTCGACTGGCAGTTCTTCCGGTTCTGGCTCCACGATCTCCTCTACAGCCGGAAGTTCCGGTGTGGGCTCGTCGTCAGGAGGTGTCTCATCCTCCTCAGTCGGCAATGCGGCCGCATCATTATCCTGAACGTCATCAGCTGATGGTTCAGGATTGGTATGAGTACGGTCGTCAACCACGTCGAGGATCCAATACTCAAACTGAATGTCGGTCGCAGCCACAGAGCTGAGTTTGACCTTGAACCGCCCGTCGGTACGTTCGGTCACCCACCAACTGCCCTCGATATTGTCGAAGAAAGTGACGAAAATACGGCTGTTGTACCTGACGGCCGGATTATCGACGACATACTCATAGGACCCGACGGGGATGACGCCCTCGCCGACCGTGGTCTGCACGTCATCAGCGCGAACCGTTAGCCGATCGGCACTGACCCCGCCGGCCTCCACCTCGTTCACGGTCAGCTTGCCGTCGCTGTCGAGCGACCACAGTCCACCGAAACCCTCTAGCGCGCCGATGCCGACGATCGGCTGCCCGCCCATATCCATAATGCCGTTCACGCCGGCGAGCGGCATGGCCGACGCCTCGGTATCGGCCTGATTGATGATGCGACCGTCATACCAGCCGACCTTGAGGAAAACCTTGATTGTCCCGCTGCCGCCACCGTCGTAGCTCTCGAGTGCAAGACCGACCACATAATCGGCCTGTATAGCCCTCATGCCAACGCCCGGCGTCGAGGAAATGGCGATCGGATCGCCGATACGGATCGGACCGTTCTCAAGATTGACTTTGGTCGGAACGCGGCCTTGCAGGGCGACCGGATAGCTGTCCTTGTCGTTCATGCCGGCCAGAAAGCCGGGGCGAGTGCTGACGATGCCGGCCAGCAGGTAGCCGTTGGACTCCAGACTGTTCGTGGCCCGCCGAACCTTGCGTGAAGAGGTCATGTCGATCATGACCAGCTCCCCGGCCGCTAGGCTTTCCGAAGAACCAAACATCTCGGCGAAGTCGTAGCTGCCCGTGGACCAACCGGCCGCGTTAGTGCGTATAAAGTCGCCGCCGGGACCGGCTGAACCGTCGTAATATATGTAGCGCTGGTCCTGCATCGTACCCCGGTCAGACAGGTACATCCGTCCGCCCAGGAACATATCTCCCTGATTGTTGACTCGCGCGATCTCATTGCTGGCGTTGTCGGTCAGAACCAGACTGTAGTCGTCTACACCGTAAACCTGGTTGCGCAGCGTCAGACTAACGTCGTCCGCCGCGGCGGTAACGTCGTTCCAGGCCGAACCAGAGAAGGTTAAAGCCTTAGAATCGACCGCTGTGGCAATAGCGTCAGCCGGCTGCAGCGAATCGATCTCATAGGCCGTCCCGGTCAGCTGATCGAGCTTCAGCGACCTGGAGATGTCGACATTGTGTTGCTTGAGTACGGCCAAGTTGTAGACCGACAGAAGCTTGTATTCGACACTCTCGACCTGTCCTTCGGAATTGAACTCCACCAGATCTGGCACTAAAGGAAGCGTATTCTCGGCAATTAAACCGATACTGGCCCCTTTAGGCGTGGTATCCACGATATTTCCCTGATCGTCGGTAATATGCTGTTCTTTCCAGTCAAAACGCACCGGCTCCAAGGCCAGAACCTTTTCGATGTCCACGTCGAGCGATCGAACGTTTTCCTTATAGCGCAGAGAGGACGACAGACATGAGGTAAGCGTGTACATCCCGTTAACACTGAGTTTGTCGTAGCACAGGTCATTGGAGGTTGAACCAGCTAAAGCGGAAACGGCAGTGAAACCAGTGGCGTGCTGCAAAACCAAACGTGTCTTGCTGTCATCAACGTTATATACGAAGAAATCATCGGTGAGAAACAGCTTGTCGGGTGGCGAGTTCTGTCCGACAAACCACCGCTCGTTAGTTGTGTTAAAGCTGATGCCGGTCGCCGCATCGGTCGTCGAAGTGACGGTCATCAGGTTGGAAAAGTCACTGATTATGCCTCCGGCACCGCTGACGTGCAGCAGCGACTTCGGAATGTCGATATTTATGCCGAAGTTGGCGTTCATGACCAGTACCTCGTCGGTAGCCTGGTCGTCGAACACGATGCGGCCGGCCGCGGCGCCCAGACCCAGCCAATCGTCGTCCGCCGTGGCGTCGCCGAAGGAGGTGGCCGAAGTCATGGAGCCGATTTGGGTGATGCCAGTGTCCGTGTCGACCGCGACGAAGGCCGCTCCGTCATAGACGTAGAATGCGTCCCCGGTGCTGTCCCAGACGATGTCGCCCTCGACGGTTCCGGTGACCGCAACCGGGGCGCCGGCATTGGTAACAACATTGAACCCAATACCATTATTGTGTGTACCCATGTCCAGTCGGGCAGTGACCGTTACGTTGCCGTTCGAGTCAACAGTAAAGAGATCGCCGTTGCCCACGGTCAGGAGCGCCGTCGGTGTCGCATCCCCGATGCCGAAGTTTGCGTCCATGACCAGCACCTCGTCTGTAGCCTGGTCGTCGAACACGATGCGGCC
>MNWN01000032.1 GCA_001872545.1 Parcubacteria group bacterium CG1_02_58_44 | reverse complement strand
AGGTCCCAGGGGTCGTACCGTCTCTTCCAGCGCCAGAAGGTACGCAGGGGTACAGAGAAGCGACGACAGACCAGAGCAGCGTTGCCGCACTCGCGGTACGCATCCATCCAGGCTAGACGACCACGGGCCTCGATGGAGATTGAGCGTGACACTGTCTCGATCATACGCACCAATGGTGCGAGATCACGATTAACATGAAAAGAGCTGAGGAAGTCGTATGGCATCGGTTTTGGACCGTGCCACAATTAGTGTCCCATTACAGCCCAACCGGTCTTTCGACTCCAGTGACTGTGGATCATGCCGACGACCGTCATTCCAGACCCCGGGAACGGAGGTAAAACATCTCGATGTAGTCCTTCAACATTCGCCCGGCGCCGAACCGGTCGACGATCGTCCGACGGGCGTGGCGCATGTTCCCCTCCCACTTTACGGGTACGCCGTTCTCGTCACGGCAGTAATAGAGAGGAATGATGTCGCGCTCCAGCACGTCGAGAAAATTCGAACCCACGTTCTCGTTATCCAACATCCAGCCTATGTCGGTGGCTTCGGCCATCCAGCCGTCACGCGTGCTGCACGGCAGGACGCCGTTCAGTGCCGCCTTCATGCCGCTGGTGCCGCAGGCCTCGAAGCCGACGATCGGAGTGTTCAGCCAGACGTCGCAGCCGGCGACGATCGTAGGTGCGGTCAGCAGACCGTAGTCCGGAAGGAATACGGCTACGTCGGACAGTTCACCGTCTATGATCTCCATCAGTTTCGCCTTCAGGTTCTGACCCTCCCCATCGCCGGGATGAGCCTGCCCGGAAAAGACCAGGCGAACCGGCCGGCGGCTGTCGCGCGCCAGTCCGGCCAGACGATGCAGGTCGTCGAAGACGGCCAACGGACACTTGTAGCTGACGATGCGCCTGGCCCAACCGACCAGCAGGTCGTCCCGACCCCAGTCGCGTCCGGTCTCCTTCCGGACCCGCTCCAGCAGCAGCCCCTTCCTCTCCTGATGGGCCCGCCACAGGTCTCCGGCTCCGGACACGTCGTCCCCGACCAGATTCCAAGTCGGCAGATGGATGCCGTTGGTGATTGTCTCCATCGGGTGACTGGTCCATATCTCCTTGGCCTTCTCGGCATGCAGGCGACTGACCGCATTGACGTGCGACGACATACGCAAAGCCAGCATGGTCATCGAAAAGATGCTCGACTCCTGCACCAGACCGAGCTTGATCAGCTCCGAAACCGGTACGCCCAGCTCCTCCGCGTAACGAACCAGGATAGCCGAGACCAAGTCGTTGCTGAAGGTCTCGTTGCCGGTCGGGACTAGGGTATGGTTGGTCAGCACCGTCAGACTTCTCGCGGACTGCCGAGCCAAATCGAAGCTCAGGCCGCGTTCGCACATCAGCCGATGAGTCAGCTCCAACGTCAAGATGGCCGAGTGCCCCTCGTTAAGATGGTAGACCGAGGGACTCACCCCCAACGCTTCGAGCATCCGCAGTCCGCCGACTCCCAATATGACCTCCTGTTCCAGCCGTACCTGCCGGTCATCGACGTAAAGGCGATCGACTATATGCCGGTCGGTCGGCGCATTCGCCTCCAAGTCGGTATCCAGCAGCAGGACTTCGACCGTCCCGCGCCGCCAGCGCCAAGCCTGAACCGACACGATGCGTCTCTCGATCGGAACGCCGACGAGCAGACGGTCTCCTTTCGCGTCCAGGACCGCCTCCAGTCCGACGGAAGCCGAAGCGGGCGATTCTCCCAGATAATAGCCCAGACGGTAGCGCAGTCCGACGGCGACGAGCGGCAGTTCCCGATCGGCCGCCTCCCTGACCATGTCGCCGGCCAAGACGCCAAGCCCTCCGGCATAGAAGGGCAGTCTGGGATCGAGCGCATATTCCGCACAAAAATAGGCTACGGGATGTTTCCGCAGCCGGGCAAAACGGCGAGTCGAACGGAATCTGCCGAACCAACCGGACAGCTCATTTCCGTCGGTCATAATGTCTTCTTGATTCGCGACAGTATGTTCAGCTTGAGCGGCGGCTTTCGGCTGGACAGTACCCGCGCATACCAGTCGCCGTACTCGATGGCCGCATAATCCCAAGAGAAGTCGCAGCTCATGGCATTCTCGACCAGCCGATGCCAGAGACTCGGCTGACGGTAGACGGTCAGCGCCTCGACAAGTGCAGCGAACATCGACCAGGCGTCCAGACCACGAAAGGAAAAGCCGTTCCCTTGTCGTGTGTCCGGATCAAAATCCTCGACGGAGTCGTTCAGACCGCCGGTCCGCCTGACCAACGGCACCGCACCGTACCTCAATGCCTCAAGCGCTACGATGCCGCCCGGCTCGAAATGGCTCGGAATCAAAATCAGGTCGGCTCCGGCGAAAATCTTGCGCGGCATAATATGAAAGTCGGGCAGGAGATGCAGGCCGACCCTATCGGAAAAGCGCGATCGCAGATCATCAAGCTCCCGACGGTAGCGATCGTCGCCGCCGCCGACGACCACCAACTGGACGTCGTCGCGTTCCTCCATCAGGCGACCGACCGACTCGACCAGCAAGTCCAGCCCCTTCTGCTGGTCCAGACGTCCGACGTATCCCAGCAGCGGAACTTCGCGGTCCATGGGCAGGGAAAACTGACGCTGCAGGTCCATCTTGTTTGCGCCGCGTGCCGAGACGAAACGACGACGGCTGTAGTGCCGCTTGACGTACGGATCGCGTCCGGGATTGAACTTTTCAGTATCAAGACCGTTCAGGATCCCGCTGAGACGGCCGCGGACCTGAACCAGGGTGTCGAGCAGGCCCTCGGCGTACTCCTCGGTCAGCACTTCCAACGCGTGAGTCGGACTGACGGTCGTGACCGCATCGGAGTAGAGCAGGCCTCGCCGGAGAGGGTTCTGCTTCAGCAGGCGCGGATCGTCGAACGCAGCGATCTGTTCCAGGCCGTCGTCACGCTCGTCGCTCGGCAGGTAGCGCATCTCGCCGTTGCCCTGATAGCGAAAATTGTGGACCGTAAAGACGATCGCCACGTCCTTGAGGACCTGACAGTAGCGCGGATCACGGCGCGCCAAGTCGACGAAATATCCGGCATGCCAGTCATGGCAATGTATGACGTCAGGCCACCAGACTTCCTTGTCCCCGTTCCGGCGGGCCTCGTCGATCGTCAGCAGCCATTCGAGGCATCCCTTGGACATCAGCGCGAACCGCACGTGATCGTCGGCGTAACCGAAGACGTTGGCGCGCAGCTCATAGTATTCGCGGTTCTGGAGGAAGGTCACCTGAGGATCGTCATCCCCTCCGACATAGGAGACCACGCCGCATTCGACCGACTCCATTTCGTCCTCTCCTTCCTTGGACACGGACCGCGGCACGCCGACGGTCGAGGCCGGAACCTGAAGGATCTTGCCCTGACCCGACAGTTTCCAGTGGCTTTCCAACTCCTCCCGATCGATGGAGCCGTAAAACGGCGTGAAAACCCGCACGTCGTACCCATGCCCGATGAGCGCACGCGACAAGAATTTCGTCACTTGGGACAAACCACCAACAGTCACGAACGGCGCGGTCTCGGCTGCGAGGAAGAGTATTCTCATAAGAGGATGGTAGGTTCCAAACACGGTTCTGTCCATCGACACAGACCAAATCATCCTTGAAATGAAGACTTGATTTCAGACTTTTAACGCAACGAGCATGTTGAATACTTCGTCAGGGTCATTGTCGGCGGATCGACCTCCTGCTTCGGTGACGGCTACTGCGGGGCCAAGACGGTGGTCTGGCAGGTCGGAACCCGGGAAGTCTCGGCGAGGAGCATTCCGGCTACTCGTTCTCCTATTAAGGAGATTTCTCTCCAACACGCTGCGTTCTATAACACCGCCACTCGGGCGGTGTTCTTTTTAGAAAGAACTATTTCGTTACCAAAATTCTTTTCTGGTAATGTCTATCTCCGTGACAGAGGGATTCCCCCCTCGCTCCGACTCGGATACCGGGGCGGCTCCGCACGCATCGCTCGCTGGCTCGCGATACTCGCCGCCCTTCGAATCCCCTTCACCTTCTACCATCAAAGCGGCACCGTCAAAATGACGGTGCCGCTTTGATGGCGGAGAGGGAGGGATTCGAACCCTCGATACCCTTGCAGATATAACGGTTTTCGAGACCGTCGCCTTCGACCACTCGGCCACCTCTCCATGTAACAGATTGTTTCCGAAAGTACGTATATCTCTATTGTCGTCCCGGGCCGAGACCTGGCCTGCCCGCCGTAGCTTTAGCAGAGGTGGGGACCCAGGCGATCGATCGTGGCTCCCGGATATCCCTCGCTGACGCTCGCGATTCCGGGACGGCCGCCGCAGCGGACATGGCGGCCGTTTTGTCGTCCCGGGCGAAGACCCGGAACCCAGAGGCAGCAATAGTCGACCGATCGTGAATCCCGAATCAAGTCCGGGATGACATATTTTGGTACTGGATAACAAAAACTTTCCCTAACACGTTGTCGCGGACAGAAGATAACACGACCGACCGGCACTGTAAAGACCGACATGGCCAACAAAAAAGTCCCAAATGGGACAAAATCTTAGAAGATTCGAAGTTGTATGAAGTTCGCCGAGGCACTCTGTACATTCCTAAGCAAGGACTCCCGAAGCGTCTACTTCAGGAAAGGCACGATCAGCAATTCGTGCTTTCTGCCTTTCCCTTCATGAGAGGTGACCAAATGCACCAGGTAAATCGGCAACAGACCAATCGTCTCCTGGTCATGCCTTCTCACTGCCTTAATCATCCAAGAGTCTGAGACCCCCTGATTGGCGTTCAGCTTCGGGACCATCGACTCTTCGAAGGGCCATGATGTCCGATCCAGTGTGAACTCTAGAATTTCGGATAGTTTGCTGACCAACCGATTGAGGCCGAGGTTAAAGTACGAATCCGGACTGAACCCATCCAGTTTAAAATGGCTTCCCGGCACCCTGAAATAAAAATGCAACGGTCCGCCGCCGACCAGTCCAGTGTCGGAATCTGGATCCTCGGGAAGGACTCCAGGATATGCGATCAAAAATCGCAAACATACCGCCATCATATCCGAAAGAACCTGCATTCGCGCCTCCTAAATGCTAGAACGAACGTAATAACATAGCCCTACTGAGAGCTAAATGTCAAGCTTTGCTCATCGACCGCCGCCTAGACAAAAAAGCCCCGGACTAAGCCAGGGCAAAGAAAGCAGCGAGGAGATACGGATCGATATCGCTAGCCGTAGCTCAGACTGGCTGCTCGTCCGACCTGACCACCAACACGAACTCTTTGCCTCGCCGACCGATGGTCATACAGATCGGCAGAACTCGTACACCCGGTCTCATGTCCCAGACCATGGGTCGCCAGTGCTCCATAGGAACAACATTTCCTGGCAAATCATAGGGTAATTGTTGAGTTAGCCACCTGCGCGGTGGCTTTTTTTGTTTTCGTGCAGCGATAAAACGGGCATGCTGTCGGTACAATTTTCTCTCCGGAAAAAAGTATGCCCAAGCCAGCATGCCCGTCTTGTTCATATACCCGATTTTGGAACGTTCGTCGAGGCCGAAGAAAGTGTGCGCGATGTCGTCGAGAATGGACGCCGGGGGTTCATGTTGCCGCAG
>MNWN01000001.1 GCA_001872545.1 Parcubacteria group bacterium CG1_02_58_44 | reverse complement strand
CGCCGGAGCGGGCCGACCCGTGCCGCGCGGGACCGTCCCGAAGGGGGTCCGGGGCGCGAGCCCCGTCCCCCCGCGGAGCGGAGCTTGGGGTCTGGGGGACCGGAAGTCCCCCGGGTTGAAGAGGAACGTCCTGGGTTCCCACCTCCGCTAAAGCTATCCCCTTCGCCAAGGCTTCGGGGGACGAAACT
Source organism: Parcubacteria group bacterium CG1_02_58_44 (assembly GCA_001872545.1). Taxonomy (GTDB): domain Bacteria; phylum Patescibacteriota; class Patescibacteriia; order SG8-24; family SG8-24; genus UBA1561. The sequence continues at coordinate 23,753 of MNWN01000001.1, read as the reverse complement.
GACGGGCAGGCCGGCTCGGAGACCGGGACGACATTACTCTATTTGTCATCCCGGAACCGTAAGCGCAGCGAACGGTATCCGGGGGTCCAGAACGACAAATTTGGTGACAAATACACTTTCGCTAAACCATCCTTCCCTTGACTTTACGTCACGGCTATACTAATCCTACCTTTCGCGCCGGTTACCCATCCTTATCCCAACTACGACTTCCTGGAACGAGGGCCTCAACCAAAACTATGAAGAATGTCACCAAATATCTCACCAAAAACCTAATCATCTCCGTCGTGGTCTTCCTGGTCATTGCGGCCATACTGAGCACCTACAGCCTCAAGAACGACCAGCCGAACGAGATTCAGGTCAGCCAACTGGTCTCGCAGATCGAGGCCGACGAGGTTAAGTCAGTCACGGTCCGCGGCGACGAGCTGCAGATCGAGCTCAAGGACGGCACCAAGGAGAAGACACAGAAGGAACCGGGCGAGTCATTCACTACGCTCCTGGCCAACTACCAGGTCACGCCGGAGAAGATGACCGGCATCGAGTTCGACATAAAGAAGGAAGGTGGCGTGGCCTACTGGGTCGGCACGCTGCTGCCGTTCCTGCTGCCATTCCTGCTCATTGCGGTCTTCATCTGGATCATGATGCGTCAGGTGCAGGGTGCCAACTCGCGGGCCATGTCATTCGGTTCGTCGTCGGCACGCGAGATTCCCAAGAACTCCAAGGACCGAATCACCTTCAAGGACGTGGCCGGGGTCAAAGAGGCCAAAGAGGAGCTGATGGAGGTCGTTGAATTCCTGAAGAGCTCCAAGAAGTTCATTGCGCTGGGCGCCAAGATTCCCAAGGGCGTGCTGCTGATGGGCAGTCCGGGCACCGGCAAGACGCTCCTGGCACGGGCCGTGGCCGGCGAGGCCAACGTCCCCTTCTATCACATCTCCGGCTCCGAGTTCGTCGAGATGTTCGTCGGTGTCGGCGCATCGCGGGTGCGCGACCTGTTCGCTAAGGCCAAGAAGAACACGCCATGCATCGTCTTCATCGACGAGATCGACGCAGTGGGACGGCAGCGCGGCTCCGGACTGGGCGGATCGCACGACGAGCGCGAGCAGACCCTCAACCAGATTCTGGTCGAGATGGACGGCTTCGACCCCAACCAGGGCGTGATCGTGCTGGCGGCCACCAACCGTCCGGACGTACTCGATCCGGCGCTGCTGAGACCTGGCCGCTTCGACCGTCGGGTCGTGCTCGACGAGCCGGACATCAACGACCGCGAGGCCATCCTGAATATTCATGCCAAGAACAAACCGCTGATCGAGGGCATTGACCTGCGCCGCATCGCCGAGCGCACTCCGGGGTTCTCCGGCGCCGACCTGGCGAATCTCATGAACGAGGCGGCCATCCTGACGGCCCGCCGCAACAAGACCAAGATCTCCATGAGCGAGCTGACCGAAAGCATCGAGAAGGTCATGCTGGGACCGGAGCGCAAGAGTTATCTGCTGTCCGAGCGCGAACGTCGGGTCACGGCCTACCACGAGGCCGGCCATGCGCTGGTAGCCCATCGCCTGCCCGATGCCGATCCGATCCATAAGATCTCGATCATCTCGCGCGGCTCGGCGGCCGGCTATACCCTGAAGCTGCCGATCGAGGACCGGCGCATGCACCGCCGAGCGGAATTCCTGGCAGACTTGGCCATGTCGCTGGGCGGATACGTGGCCGAGCAGGAAATCTTCGGCCGCGATAATCTGACTACCGGTGCCTCTTCCGATCTGCGGCAGGCGACTCGTCTGGCCCGTCGGCTGGTGACCGACTTCGGCATGTCCGACAAGCTCGGACCGCGTACCTACGGCGAAAAGGAAGAGATGGTCTTTCTGGGCAAGGAAATCCGCCACGAGCGGGACTACAGCGAAAAGACCGCTGAACTGATCGACAGCGAGATCAACCAGCTGATAGCCGACGCCAAAGAGACGGCGACGCGAATCATCGGCGAACGGCGACAGGACATGGAGAAGATCGTCGAGCTGCTGCTCAAGCAAGAAACCATCGAGAAAGAAGAGTTCGAGGAACTGCTCGGAAAGAAGGAGGCAGCCTAGCTTTAGCCTGCGTCAATCGTGAACCCGCAACCCCGCCGACCCTGGCGGGGTTTTGGTTATGGATTCTTATCCAACCTAGAACCATTTCTTTTTTAGAGGGTTTTCATCCCTCTAAAAAACCAGATTGATTCTCTTGTAACCCTGGGGATTTCCAGTCCCCCGGGAATCCACGGCTCCGCTCCGCGGAGGGACGGAGCTCGCGCTTGCCAGCCGAAGCCTTGGCGCAGGAGGGCCCCAGACCCTCTTTCGGGGCGATCCCGCGCGGCACGGATCGGCAGCGAATCGGCGGTCCGCGGTAAAGCGAGACATCGCCTCGCCGGTCTCGGCGAGCGGCGAGGATGAAAAAAATGGTATCGTCCAGGGCTTCTTAATTTTGTCGTCCCGGCCTCCGAGCCGGGACCAAGAATGTTTCTCTTCAATTAATGTCGTCCCGGAAGGAGCGCAGCGACTATCCGGAACCCAGAAGCAGAAAAGCTCAGATCGCTGGATCCCGGATAATCACTGACGCGATTTCCGGGATGACATAATTAAGAAGGATTGTGGTTCCAGGATGACAAAAAAGAATAGTCTCGGTCCAGGATGACATTTGCTAGCAACGAACCGTCCTTAAACACCTTTGTCGTCCCGGGCGGAAACCCGGGACCTAGGTAAAGACAAAACGGCTCTGGGCCTCGGATCAAGTCCGGGGCGACAGTAAAAAGCTGAGAATGAAGATTATTTAATAAAGACACCACCTCACTCGCGATTCCAGGATGACAAATTAAGAAGGAATGCGATTCCGAGATGACAAAAAGAAGAGGATGACGATATAAGTTATCTCCATTGAAGCCTCAATAGCCAGACAAAAGACGATCCTAGCGATTTTGACGGTTCAATCCCTGAGATTCTGCCAGGTCCAACAGCTGCTCCATGGCATCTATCTGAACGTCGACCCAATAATTGCTTTCCAGTCCGGAGAACTCCAAGTCGTAGGCTCTAGCCTGTTTTTTTCTACTTGTTTCGTCCATGACCAAACTCAACCTTCTTCTTATCTCTGGAAGGGGAACTCTCTCAACCAGGATTAGAGAAAGCAGGTCTTCAACCCCCTTTTTTGCCGCATCCAAACGGCCAGCGTTAGTCTTTACCACCTGAACGTTTTTAAACGCAACGACCTGTCTAACCTTATCTTCGTAGGACGAAGTCTCGTCTTTTTTCTCCATATCGGAAACAGAAAAACTGTCCGCCAGACTAGGTGGTTTTTCTCTGCCCTGTGTTCTTGTTTCCGTCGAAGATGTCTCATCAAGTTCCTGCAAATTACCCGATTCAGGTTCTTTCACCGGAGACTGGTCTGCAGATTCACCATCGCGGTTCAACCCTTCCGACTCAACCTGATCCAACAGATACATCATGGCGGAGACCTGTGTTTCTACCCGGAATTTGCTTTCCAAACCGGGAAACTCCCTATCAAAGGCTGATTGCCGTTCAGACCTGGATCTTCTGGCCGTGACACGGGTCAACCTTTCTCTTATCTCAGGGAGTGGCATCCTCTGCTCCAGAATGAGCAAACATAAATCCTCGACTCCTTGACCTGCTGCTTCCGATCGTCCGGAACGGCCCGCAAAATGCAAAACATTTTTAAAACTAACGACCTTCCTAAGCCTATCCTCATAGGAAGGATTTTTTGCTCTTTCTAGGGCCTTTTCCCTTTCATTGTATAAAGCTAGATTCTTTTCCCATTCTTTCTTGGCCTCATCATAATCTCGGGTAGTCTCAAGCTGCCATTTTTTTTAAAGACAGTATAGAAAGCACCTGGTCGGGAATGACCATCTGTTTTATGGGCAGACTCAGAAAAAAGACCTTCAATGTATCTCCAATAAGAAAAAGACCCATCTTCGTTCTCCACAATCGGAGGAGGAGGGCTCTCCCACGTCTTAAAGTCTCCTATTGTCTCCTCTACCCCATTTTCCGGTAGCTCCTCACCATGATCGGGATAACTTCTACCTTCACCTTTTTCCATATTTAGATTTAAGTAAGTCTCTTATAGAAATTGATAAATCCTCTTGTTTCCAAGAGTATAGAATGCCACCGAAAATTATCATAGCCTCATGTTTTTAAATATCTACCGATTGAAATCGACCAAAGCCTCTACTTTAGAGGGCATCAAACGACATGAATCGTGCTGATCTAGACCAGCGATAAAGCAAGCCATGTTTGCTCTGTGTGGTGTACTAGATGTGTGGAAAACCGAACGCAATGTTCACAACCAAAGTTTGCTCCCGCATGAACGACCAGAACGTCCCATTCTCTTTCAAATGCTAACTGCCCGATCGGAACTTTTGCTTTCGCAAACGACATGCTCGTCCGACGGACATGACATGCACCAAAAAAATGGCCTCGCTTCCCGCCATAACGACAAAAACCAAATCTCCTAGTCCCCTGCCGCGAAAAATGGTAAATTGTCTGTGATTCACCTACGACCTATCAAGGAGGACTATGCCATCCAAACGCGACCCGTTACCTTTCTACCGCCAGACGCTGACCGATGCCTGGCGGCTGACCATATCGCACAAGCACCTCTGGATCTTCGGGTTCTTCGCCACGTTCGCCGGATTCGGCGGAGTGTCGGACATTTTCTTCGGAGTCTTTGACCGCATGACCGAGCAACTTCCGTCACTGGCCGGCGCCAGCCAATCGTCCTGGGCCATCCTGCCCGGATTCGCCACGATCAGCGTCATGATGAGGACCTCACCCTACCCTATGGTCTCGCTGCTGATCTTTGCCCTAGCGCTGCTGCTGTTCTTCACTGTCTTCGCCTGGATCGTCTCGACCTCCATCGGATCGCTGGTCGGCAGCATACGCAAGATCGAACGGGGCGGACGTCCGACGCTGGTCGAGGGCTTCAGGATCGGACAGTCTACGGCACTCCGGGTCTTCGTGCTGAACATCGTCACCAAACTGGCGATCGGCACCATTCTGGTGCTGATCGGCACCAACCTCGTTCAGATGCTCCGAACCGGATCGCTGGTGGCCGGCTTCTTCTACCTGCTCTCCTTCGTCATCTTCACTGCCATCGCCGTCGCCGTCTCGCTTATTGCCATCTACGCCACCAACTCGGCGGTCATCCAGGACCTGCCGATCGTGCCGGCCGTAGCCGACGGTCTGCGCATCATTAAAAAGCACTGGCTGGTCAACATCGAGATGGTGATCCTGCTGCTGCTGATCAACGCCGTGCTGGCCGTACTGACGCTGCTGCTGGCCATGGTGCTGGCCGTGCCGCTGATCTTCCTGTTCATGTTCGCCGCGCTGGTCAAGTCGATCGCCATGCTCACGGTCATCACCACCATCACGGCCGTGGTCCTGTTGGCCGTCATCGTCTTTGTCGGCTCCTTCGCCACCACCTTCCAGACCTCCTGCTGGACCCTGCTATGGGTCCGCTTCTCTGGACGCGGCACCCACGTTCCCAAAATCATGCGATTGGCCTCTTGGATCCAGGACAGGCTCAAGGGTTGAACCGACAGCTTTCTCCTCACGCGCAAAGGCCCGCTACGGCGGGTTTTTGCCTGCCCTCCGTAGGGCGAGAGCCGCTTGGCCAAAACAAGCCAAGAAGGTTATGATTATGGCCTATGCCATCAATCGAAGACCTATTAGGAAAGAGCACTAAGAAGACCGGAGTCTCCAGTGACCCCTCCTCCCAAGAAAAATTCGACGAGAAAATGAAGTCGATTCGACTCAAGGAAAAGGAGGCGGAGATCGCGGCTGCGGCTGCGGCGGCCGGTTTCGACTACATCAACCTCGAGGGCTTTCCAATATCACCCGAAGCCCTGCAGCTCGTCAACCGCGAGCAGGCCAAAAAAAGCCAGGCTCTCGCCTTCCTCTACTCGGGCGAGGAGATCCGCATCGGCGCGATCGATCCGACCCAGCAGTCCGTCGAGGACATCCGGTTCCAGGTCAGCGAACGTACCCACGCCAACGTCAAGCTGTACATGATCTCGGCCCACAGCTTCGAGAAGGCGGAAAAGCTCTACGACGCACTGCCCGAAACCAGAAAGATCGTAAAGGGAGTGGAGATCACCCAAGAGGAGATCGAGCGGTTCCGCCAGCAGCTGACCTCGCTCAAGGACCTGGACGCGCTGGTGCAGAAGGTCAGCATCACCGACTTCGTGGCATTGGTCGTCGCCGCGGCACTCGACTCGGACAGCTCCGACATTCACATCGAAGCCGGAGAGAAAGTGGTCGTGGTGCGCCTGCGCATCGACGGAGTGCTCCAGCAGGTAGCCTCGGTCAGTAGGGAGATGTGGCCGCGCATCGTCAACCGCTTCAAGCTGGTCTCGGCCCTGAAGATTAACATCACCAGCTTGCCCCAAGACGGCCGGTTCACCATCTACGTCTCCGACGGCCAAAAGATCGACGTCCGCGTCAGCACCCTGCCGACAGCCTACGGCGAATCGATCGTCATGCGTCTGCTGAAGCCGTCGACCATCGGCCTGTCCTTCGAGGATTTGGGCATGCGCGGCAAGGCCTTCGAGGACCTGAAACGGGAGTCCGAACGTCCGAACGGAATGATCATCACCACCGGACCGACCGGGTCGGGCAAGACGACCACGCTCTATGCCATCCTCAAGAGGCTGAACGACGAGAAGACCAAGATCATCACCCTCGAGGATCCGATCGAATACAAGCTCGAGGGAATCAGCCAGTCGGGAATCGACCGCAGTAGGGACTACACCTTCGCCAAGGGACTCGAGTCGATACTGAGGCAGGACCCGGACATCATAATGGTCGGCGAGCTGCGCAACCTGGAAACCGCCGACGTGGCGATCCAGGCCGCCCTGACCGGACATCTGGTGGTCTCGACCATCCACACCAACAGCGCGGCCGGCGCCATCCCCCGCTTCCTGTCCATGGGCGTCAAGCCGTTCCTGCTCGCCCCGGCCCTGAACGCGATCATCGGCCAGCGGCTGGTACGTCGCATCTGCGACCAGTGCAAAATCGATGACACACTCGACGCTGCCACGCTCGAACGAGTCCGCGGCCTGCTCTCCAAACTGCCGCCAGACTCCGGCTACAAGATCGACCTGGATGCCATGAAATTCTGGCGCGGGCAGGGCTGCGAGGCATGCAACAGATCCGGCTATCACGGACGGGTCGGTATCTACGAGATCTTCGCCATGTCGCCGGAAATAGAGAAGGTCATCCTGTCCGGCAAGGTGTCGGAATACGACATGCAGGACATCGCGGTCAGCCAGGGCATGATCACCATGGCCCAGGACGGGCTGCTCAAGGCGCTCGACGGGCTGACTTCCGTCGAAGAGGTCTTCGGCGCGGCGGAGTAGTCTCGGATTCAAAAGATCGTAAAAGCCCCCGGCAGGAACCGGGGGTTTTGGTTTGGTCTTAAATTGGGCCTGGCGGCGAATTCAATTGCCGCAGGAACCAATCTCCTTGAGCTGACTGCCCTCCAGCAGTTCGAAGGCGAACATACAGCTACCCAAAGACTTGCGACGGGAGCAGAAGCCGATCAACTCATGGTCGCAGGTGTACTCTTCCGAACTGTACTCGTTGGTCGGCAGACAACCGCGTGGCGCGGACAGGTCTTCAAGAGGAAACGGCGAACTCCTCAGTTCCAACCTCTCGGGCGCGGCAAGCAAGCACCAACCCTCGCAGTCGTCAGAGGTACGACAGGCCTGACCTTCGTCTGCCAATATCGGGGCGCATTCCTCGATACAGCCTGACACCCCGCATCGTCCGGTATCGACCATCTCCCCGCCACGCAGGGCGCACTTCCAACCGCCACGGCCGTTGAGGCCGGATATCTCCGAGGTCAGGGCATACCGATAGCCAGCAAGCAGCAGGATTACGAGTGCAATCAGACCGACGATCAGGATCAAAATTTTCTTGGATGCGGCCATGGTATTGGATTAAAGAATCAGGATTTGAAAACTTCCTAGTCTTGATGATCGACCCGGCCTCTCAATTTTTTCTTATCACCAACTTTGTGCTTATCGTCGAGTCGACGTGCCTTCGCTGCACGACTGGGTCTGGTTGGCCGACGTTCCTTCTGTGGGGTGATTGCCTCGGCGACCAGCTCCTGCAGCCGCCGGACCACGTTCTCCTGATTGCGTGCCTGCGAACGTTCCGACTGCGACGACATGACGATGCAATCCTCGGAATTAAGACGGTTACCGAGCTCCCTCCGAATCATATCCTTCTGCTCCTCGCTGAAGGCAACTGACGCACCGACATTCCAGGACAGCACGGCCTTAGTCGAGCATTTATTGACGTTCTGACCGCCGGGACCGGAGGAATGCACGAACTTAATGTCGATCTCACCCTCGGGCACGCGCGGTCGGCCGTTTTGCTCCGAATTTTCTGATCGGCCTTTCTCTTTATCCGGACTAGGTTGATGTCTCATTTCACTGAAAGTCATATGTCCAATTATAGCAAATAATTAACGGGCCGGTCCGAAAGGTCGACCGATTTCGAAAGTACGAACAAAAAAACGGACACCCTGAAGGCATCCGTCGAGATATCCGCGAGAGAATCGGCCCGACACGCGGGTCAGATCCGACAGCGGCCCGGTATCGAGCACCAGTCGGTCCACAGGTCACGGACCCGTACGTAGCGATCGCCGGCCGCTGGACCGAGATAAGTCTCGATCGCCAGCCGCCAGGCAGTCAGCTCGTCGAGTCCGCTGGACCGGGCCGAGTCATGGTCGCCGCGCAGCCGCAGGCCGGCGGAAAGCAGCGCCTCCTCCAGATCGAGCGGATCCCAGACCCCGTCGCCGTTGAAGTCGCGGACGTAGCCGGCCCAAGCCAGACGTCCGTCCGGCCATCGCCGGACCGCATCATGCGGGTCGTGTCCGAGCGGACCAAGACCGAACTGCGGCGACACGCCGATCCGCTCCGGATCGCAGGTCGGCTGTCCGATCCGCCGCCGCTGGCCGCAGACCGCGCCGACCGACGTCAGTTCCTCCTCGCACCAGGATCGACCTAGAGGGCCACGGCACTGACGGCCGGATCTGACCAACTCGGACGGAATGCGCCACGAGCCGTCCGCCGGCCAACCGACTGTCGTCCGGCCGGACCGTTCGGTCCAGAGCGCATACAGGATCCCGGCCGGTACGTCGGTCCGCTCGGCCGCCTCGGCGAGCAGACGATAATGCTCCGACGAGACCTGACCTCGATGCGACGGTGGAGGCCCATTACAGTTTCGGCTGGGCGACGTGGCCGATGACACTGGACCGGTCCGCCCAGACGAAAAGAGCGTCGGCGGTTCGCGCCTTTCCCGAGCGGCCTGCTCGTGATGCCAGGGCACGATGATCTCCTGATAAAATACCAGGACGAGAATGATTCCCAGCCATACCGGCATGAGTCACCCCTTTCTATGTGGTGATGGCCAAAAAAGAACTCCGTCCGGTTTTCCCGAACGACTAAACCTACCCGAAAACCGCGACGGAGTCAACCTTCTGTATTGCAAAAAGACACTCCCCGAGCTTATGCCCTGGGTTTGGGCTTTCGCAATCAAAAATGCCTCATTAACTAGCCCGGATCCGATCTGTTTGCTTCTGGGTCCCGGCTCGGAGACCGGGACGACAAAGGTGTTTAATGACGCCAAGTTATAAACAAATGTCATTCCGGGCCGAGACTATTCTTTGCTGTCATCTCGGAATCGCATTCCTTCTTAAATTGTCATCTCGGAATCGTATTTTTTCTTAATCTGTCATCCCGGAAATCGCGTCAGCGATTATCCGGGATCCAGAATTCGATCCGATCTTTTTTGCTTCTGAGTCCCGGTTCAAGGTCCGGGACGACAAGGATAAAAAACTGTCAAAAAAGCTTTTGTCATTCCGGCAACTCGGCGATTGATCCAGTCTTTCCGTCACTACACCTTGATCTAAACCCGAAATGGCATTGTAAAAACAACCGCACTGCGGAAAACAGCAAAACGATCAGTCCTCAACCTCTACGAACCTACCTCCCCGCTCGTCGAAACCAAATCGAAGTTCGCGGTACGACGGATACCTGGCCAATCCAGGGATCCGATCGGCCCACTCGACCGCGGTCACGGCGTCCGGGCTGGAAGCCAGTTCGTCGAAGCCGATTCCCCACAGCTCGGCCTCATCCTCCAGTCGGTAAGCGTCGGCATGGACCAAACAACGAATGCCGCGGCGAATCGCGTCCTGTCCCGTCGGATATTCGCGCACCAGCACGAAAGTCGGACTCTTCACCTCGACCGCGACACCGAGCTCAGCGGCCAGCAGCTGCACGAACGTGGTCTTGCCCGCGCCCAACGTACCGATCAGCCCCAACACTTCCCCGCCATGAAGACTGGCCGCCAGCTCATGAGCCAAGGCAGCCAGATCGGACATTTTGCTAATATCATGTCTGACCATATTTTTCATTTTGCGTTTGGGAGACCGACGGGCCCCAAGCGAGACGTGAAGAAAATCAGATGCGATGCGACAGCTCCGGGATTCGCATACTACCTACCCAACTCCCAGTTGGGATCGGCCTCGGAAATACGCCAATCGTCCGGACCGCGGCGCGCGGACTGAAGGTGACCGGCCATGGCGATCATGGCCGCGTTGTCGGTGCAATGCTCGGGCCGTGGCTCGACGAACCTCACGTCCGGCAACCGATCGGCCAGCACAGACCGCAACGTCTCGCGCAGCTTGCGGTTGGCGGCCACACCGCCGGCCAGAAGAACGGTCCTGGATCCGCACGCTTCGGCCGCCCAAACCGTCTTTAGGACCAACACGTCAACGATGGCCTGCTCGACCGAAGCCGACAGGTCGGCGACGAACTGCGGATCGCTCAACCGTTCGACATTCTTCTCGATAAAGTAGCGCACCGAAGTCTTGAGTCCGGAAAACGAGAAGTTAAAGTCATCCGTGCCGGACATCGGTCGCGGAAAATCGTAGGCCTGAGGATTGCCATTCACGGCGGCGCGCGAGATGGCCGGACCGCCCGGATAGCCCAAACCCATCAGCTTGGCGGTCTTGTCGAAGGCCTCGCCGGCCGCGTCGTCCAAGGTCGCACCCAAAAGCTCGTAGTCACCATGACCGCTCAACCGCAGCAGTTCGGTATGCCCACCGGACACGACCAGTGCCACGGCCGGAAACGGATCGTTCCCCTCGAGCGGAGACGGTGCGTCCTTGCCCGGCAACCAGTTGGCGGAAACATGGCCGTCGATATGGTTGATGGCGAAAAACGGTTTATTCCAAGCGGCAGCCAGGCCTCTGGCCGTGTCGAGTCCGACCCGCAGTGAGGTCGCGAGTCCGGGACCGGCGGTTGCGGCCACCAGATCAGTCACCCTTCCCAGCTTCGCACCGTCGGCCGTGCCGACCACTAGATGCGCCAGCTCCTTCAAGATGACGGGCAGCTTGGCCGAATGCTCGCGGGCTGCGACCTCGGGCACCACGCCACCGTAGTTGGCGTGCACCAGCTGAGAGGCCACGACCTGCTCGAGGCGCACGACCTTCCCGTCGCGCATTTCGAGATAGGCCACGGCCGAGTCGTCGCAGGATGATTCGATACCGATGATTCTCATAGTTCGGTCAGGTTACAGCAGGCACAGGCGATTGTCGAGACTGAACCCGCTTACCTGCTATAATGGCCGTACCGAAAAGGTCGGATCCCTTGACTTGAAGTCGGAGCGGATTTACAATCGTAACGCTTTTAATGCAAAAAGCGGTTCAATTTTGAGACAGGAACTTCGGCAGCCGAGGGGAGACAGGGCGGAAAATACATGGCTCGTTCGTCTAACTGACCGACATTCCCCAGAGTCGGTCACCCCGGAATCCGCAGCGAAGCGGAGGATATCCGGGGGCCATGGTAGGAACGTCGGCAGATGAGGGGAGACAAGGCGGAAAATACATGGCTCGTTCGTCTAACTGACCGACATCTCCTAAGGTCGGTCACCCCGGAATCCGCAGCGAAGCGGAGGATATCCGGGGGCCATGGCGGGAACGTCGGCAGCCAAGGGGAGACGGAGCGAAAAACACATGGCTCGTTCGTCTAACGGTTAGGACGTCAGGTTTTCATCCTGGAAACAGGGGTTCGACTCCCCTACGGGCTACCAAAGGGAGGGAGTGATTTCATGTCACTCCCTCCCTTTGTGTCGGGACCCGCAGTGAAGTCGAACGGGTTCTAGCCGTGAGCCAGCGAACGGCGAGAAGGGCGGCAAAAGCCGCCCAGGCTCAGAACGTTTCAGTTTTTTGATCGAGGCTCTGCCGAGAATTCCACTCCCAACCAGAAGCAAACAGCTCCGTGAGTTGTACCGATACGTCCAGAGGCGTCGGGCCGACCGCTGCCCAGGACAAGGAGGCGAGCCGCATGCCGACGGCGAGACGACGCGACCCCTACGGGCTATGGTTAGTATAAAAATTCAAAAACTAAATTCTTCTCCCGGCTTTTGAACTAAAATCTCGCCCAGGGCAGATATTCTTGCTTGAACATTCTCATCGTCAGCAACGCCATCTAGCCATTCTTCCACTGAACTCAAAATGGCTTCACAAAAAATGGAAACCTGTAATTGAAGCAGTAATTTACCGTTCTTCTTAAGAACGGTTCATATGCACCGACCCTAAACAAGGTTCAATGAAGATAAAATTTTCTAAAACTTTTTGTGCTTTTTGTGAAGTTATTTCAAATTCACCTTGATGCAAATAAGCACAGCGCAAGGCATAAAAATCATAACCGTTTAGAAAGACGTGTTCTTGGGGACCCGATCCAACCCGACGGGTAAATTTATTTTGAAGATGCTGATTAAACCAATCAATATAACGATCTCGGACGATACTATTTGGATTCTCTAGACGACCACAAATATCAACCAGAGTCAGTGCTACTAAAAGAGCCGCATAATAATTTTTCTCGGACAAAGATTTCCTGACCGAATCTACAAAATGTCTCATGACGTCAATTAAAAAATAATTTAGTGGCTAATCCCCCACGGGGTTATATAGCATGGCAAGACCTTTCGAAACAATGCCGCAGCGCCTCCGACCACCGCCTCAGCTCCTCGATCAGGGCGTTCCAATTCTCGACCGTGTGGGCTACCAAAAGCGTCGCTCCAGCCAGAGGGGCGTTTTTGTTTGATGGGTCTGATGGGGTTGAAAACATTTTCGCTCTTTGTCGTCCCGGACTCTGAACCGTAATCTCACCTCTGTCGTCCCGGACCTGATCCGGAACCCAGAGGCAGAAGAGATCGGATCCTGGATCCCGGATATTACTCGCTGCGCTCGCAATTCCGGGATGACAAGTTAAGAAATAATGCGGTTCCGGGATGGAAGATTAAGAATGTTCTCGGCCCAGGATGACATTTTTCATGTGTCATGAAACACCTCTGTCGTCCCAGACCTGATCCGGGACCCAGAAGCAAAGCATAAAGGCTAAAAGCCAAGATTTGACCCCAAACCATTCAGAGAATGTTATAAAGCGGTCAAAAATGTCATACTCTATTTGAACTAAACCGAACAGTCATCGGAAACCGATCAAACATATGAACCAAAAAGGATCTGCAAACATAATTTTGGTCGTAGTGATCGTCGTTCTTTTAGGAGCGGTCGGATATTTAGCCTTAACTAAAAAGTCGGAACCGATCACAGAACAGCCCGCACCGACGCCAGTATCAAATGTCCCGATATCCGATCCATCGCAGGCACCAACGCCGATTCCTAGCTCCAATCCAGTGGGAGTAGAGACTTTCTCGTCGCAAAAGTTAGGTGTCACGTTTAATTATTTAAAGTCTCAGGGCAGTCCGGTCATCGAAGACGGGGACAAGATTTATGTCGGCGGAAAAGATGGCCAATGGGTTCAGGAATTTAGCAAAAATTCAGACGATGACCTTAAGGCCGCAATCAGGAAAAAGTTTTTAGTGGGTATTTCGGAACAGGATTGTCCTGTCGTTGACCGGACATCCGACATGGAAAATATTGCGACTGCCGAAATTAAATTCGGATTTCAGATAACGGATTTAGGAGATCCCAGAATTGAGGCGAGTCCTTGTCCCGAAGGCTACAGAGCGACCAACGGCATAAGATATTTTTGGATGGACAAGAGCCACCCGGACAAATTTTTCTTCTTCAGTATTGGTCAATACGCAATCTTGGCGGAACCTGCTCAGACAGGAGGGGGAGAGAAAACCTGGCAAGAAACGTTTGAGGTTACCGAGTAAGCTTGCCCTGTCCCCAACGACAATTGACGCCAAATGACATTCCCCGGGCTCACGTCCGGGGTTTGGATTTCGCAACAAAAAAGCGGCCCTATCTAAAGAGAACCGCCGAGTCAAGAAGGAACAAGGTAGGGATCCCGCACAAGAGTGGACCTATTCGGAGTCGTCCGAATCCGGCGAAGTCGATTCCGGAGCGGATTCCGGCTCAATCGCCGGGTCGAAAAGATCAGAATCATGACCGACCTCCTGATCAGGAAGCCCATCACGGCGATTCGAACGAAAAAGATCTCTCAATATCTCACTAACCGTCAGTGATTTGTCGCCGAAACGAACGGACCGCCGACGAAAAATGGCCTCATTTAGCTCCGAGGCAACATCACTATCGAGAGTCTCAATGTAGATACCCAACAGTGCCAAGATCAGAGCCGGATCACTATTGATCCGAAGCAGCTCATTCAAGGCATCATTGCGCACATACCACACCAGGCTCTCGTCTCCGATCACCTTCAGCAACAGATCGGTCCGGTGGCGTTCAGGCAGTCGGTTCAGCTGCCGGTAGCCGAGCTGTCGTATACCACCAATCTCAGGCGTCAACTCTTCATCATCGGACATCGCTCGTCGAATCAAGCCAGCCAAAGCTTCCGACTCGAAGGGCTCACGCTCAAAGAGAACCTCAAAGGCCAAAAGACGAAAACGAGGCGTATCCTGATCATCTAGCAATGACTCGACCAACCGCCGAGAAGAATCGGTGTCCGTCGTGGACAAGGCCCTAAGGGCTGCAAGGCGCGGACCATCACCGAACTCGTCTTCCGAAGTCACGGTGTCGTAGAGCAGGTCCGTCTGACCAGTGCCGACCAAGATGTCGACCATTCTCAGCAGTTGGTCTTCGGTGAACTTCAACTGATGCAACATGAGCTCTACGAACTTGTCAGCCATCGCGCTCTTCGGATCGAGTCCGGCCAGCCAACCGACCAGGACCTCGGTGGTCGACAGATCGCCGCACGACACCGATATCAGGGCTTTGATCATCCCCTCCCTGACGGCCGAGTCGTTACCAACCAGCCAGATCGCCAACTCCAATGTCACCTTCTCATAATCCTCCAAAAAGGGAATCAGCCAACGCAGTATGTACAGCGAGTCCGACGAACAGAGCGCAATCAGCCAACGAACGGCGGCTAGGATAATACCCTCGTTAGACGTAACGATGACCGTAGTAAACAGATCACGATCCGTCTCCGAGCAACCTTCGAGCGGGTAACGAAGTTCAGCCAGTATCTGGAGAGCGACGGCCATACAGTCGTCATACATGTTGCTCAACCCGTACTCGAAAATGAGCTGGCCGAGATTAGGTTGACCGTTCTTCCTAAGCGTCGTCAAAGTGGCTACCCCAACTCGTGGGTCCGGACTGTTGAGCAGTTCGGAAAAACGCTCGAAACTCATTTCTACTTGCTGTTCCATTTCCTCTCCCTCTCCCTTCTTCTTTCAAGGTTCCGTGTCCGCACCTTTACGGACATGCTGTTCTTACTGGTTTCAGGCGGAAAAGTCAAGGTTTGACTCCAACGATCCCTCTTGTCGTCCCTGGCGGAGACCCGGGACCCAGAAGCAAAGAAGATTGGATCGAAATCGGATACTGGATCCCGGATCAGGTCCGGGATGACAAATGACCAAAAAGGATTGAAATGATAAACAAACTTTATGTCATCCCGGCCTCCGAGCCGGGATCTTCTCGTCTTGTCGTCCCGGACCGAGACCTGGGATCCAGAAGCAAAAAATTGAAAGGTCAAAAGTCAATATTTGAACCTAAAAGGCGACAGGAGCGAACAATGGAGACAAAAAAGACCTCCCGAGAGGGAGGCCATGCGAAGGGCAAAAGGCCGATGTCATCCCAATCCGCAGAACGACCGATGACCGTCGTCGTTCGACGGCTATAGGAGATACTTTACCCTTCTGAGCAGGGCTCTGACCCCACGTCTGTCCTCTATACTCTCTAGAAATGCACGAACATCAAAGAGCGTCTGCCTGTCGATATCGTCATGGCTGTACAGACAGGCACGGAGCGCTCCGAAAGCAAGAGGGTCCTTGCGCTTGAGAAGGACCTTAATCACCAGCTCCGTCAGATCATGATCCGGAAACGGAATTGCCTTCTTCAGCGTCGGAAATGACCTCGGCAAGCCGCACATAATCACGGTCAGAACGGCGACCTTCATGTCATCTTCGGTCTCTGATTCCAGCACCTTGAGCAGACACCTCATGGCCCTTCCGGATCCGTGCCTACCCAAAACTTTCAGCAGGTCCAATACCTCATCGCCGTTCAGATCTCCGGACCCTGCCTCAAAGAACAGACAAAGCGCCCGAACGACCTCCGGCCCGAGCTTCCTTCGAGGTAAGTTAAGCTTGAGAATATCGACTGCGGCTTCCACGACTTCGAACTCTTCGTCATGCAGCATCTTTATCAGATGGACCAGACATCTGTCGCTGCCGATCTGTCCGAGAGCCTTCACTACACTCAGACGCACCACCACCTCATCGAACTGAGCCTGACCGACAAGCGCGTCCTCTGCCCATCTGCCCGAACGGTAACCCAGGGCCAGACAGGCCAGAACCCTAACCCGCCAGCTTTCCGTCTCCCGTGTGCCGATTGACCCCCTGAACGAAAGTGCCTGCAGAAGGTCATTTCCGCTCAATCCAGCCAGCACTCTAGCATCGCTCTCCTCCAGCCTGACCTCATCGGGCCAGGAACGAACGACCACCCTAAGTAGTTCGAAATGAACCGGCTGATTTTTGAGTGACTCTTCCGACATCTGACCTCCAGCCATGTATTCCTCCATCGAAAGTTTTTCAAAGTCCGAGGTTGTTCCTACGACGTTTTACAGGTCTTTTTGTCCGACCGGTCAAGACCGGAGGCGACCGGACGGGCTTCATGTCTGACGCCGAATGCGGCAACTTCCGTGCTATAATTCGCGGGACAAGAAACCCAGCCTGAGTATGTCAGTCAAGCGCAAAATCGCCTTCAATACCGGAATGCAGCTGGCCGGACGGATGATCGCTACCGTGATCGGCCTCGTGACCGTGGCGGTCATGACCCGCCACCTGGGACGCGATGGCTACGGCGGCTTCACCACCGTCCTGTCGTTCCTGCAGTTCTTCGCCATTCTGGCCGGCTTCGGCCTGCCGATCACCACGGCCAAGCTGCTGTCGCGCGCCGGAGCGGACGAGCGGAGCATCATGTCGAATGCCTTCGCCCTGCGGCTGGTGTCCGGGCTGGGTCTGTTCGCACTGGCGCCGCTTTTGGGGATGCTGTTCCCCTACTCACCGGAAATCAAACTCGGCATCCTGGTCGGCACGCTGTCGTTCCTGGGAATGACCCTTCAGGAACTGCTGGTCGCCGTCTTCCAGCGTCACCTGGTCACCTGGCAGATCGCCTTCGCCGAGATCGCCGGACGCGCGGTGCTCCTGGGCGGAACTGCGGTCGCGGTCGTGACCGGTCATGGCCTGATCTGGATCGTCGCCGCGCTCGCCGCCGGCAACCTGCTGCAGTTCGCGCTGTCCTGGCTGATGGCCCGCCGCTTCACCCGCATCGGACTGGCCTTCGACTTCACGGTCTGGAAAGAAATTTTGCGCGAGAGCTGGCCGATCGGCATCTCGATCGCCTTCAATCTTCTATATCTAAGGGGTGATGTGATCCTGCTCTCGGTCATGCGCACGCAGGGCGAGGTCGGACTGTACGGTGCGGCCTACAAGGTGCTCGACGTGGTGACCGTCCTGCCGTACATCTTCATGGGGCTGGTCCTACCACTGCTCTCCGCCGCCTGGTCACGCGGTGATCGCGACGACTTCAACCGCAAGCTGTCGCTGTCGTTCGACTTCCTGGCCCTGATCGGCCTGCCGCTGATGTTCGGTTCGTTCGCCGTGTCCGAGGGGCTGATGACGCTCATCGCCGGACCGGACTTCGCCGCCGCCGGACCGTTCGTATCCATGCTGATGGTCGGCGGACTGGCTATCTTCTGGCATGCGCTCTACGGCAACGCACTCGTGGCCATCGGCCAGCAGCGCAGGATGGTGATCTGGTATGCCGTCAACGCCGCCGTATCGGTCGGACTGTACCTGCTGCTGATTCCGCGAATCGGCGGACTGGGCGCGGCCGCCGTAACCGCCTTTTCCGAACTGTTCATCGCCGTGGCCGTGACCGCAACAGTGACGCCGCTCACCGGCTTCCGGCCTGACTTCGTCCAGCTGATCAAAGCCCTGGTCGCGAGCGTAATCATGTTCGTGATCGTCTGGCTGCTCCCCGACCTGCAGGTGCTGCTGAGGATCGGACTGGGTGCCGTGATCTTCGTCGGTCTGCTGGCAGCACTCCGCGGCCTGCCGATCAAGTCGATCAAGTCGATCCTAATCGACCGGCCGGAAGCTAAACCACCTGTCGATCTATGACCGCACTCGCCCTACTTCTGACCGTAGCCGGACTGCTGTACCTCATGTGCGCCGTCCTTGACCTGCGTCTGGCACTGGCCCTGTTCTGCACACTGCTCCCGACCTACCTGCTCCGGTTCGCCCTGCCGTTGCCGTTCGGTCCGCTCGATGCGTTGCCTTCCACCCTACTCGAAGTCTTCTTCTGGATCCTGTTCCTGACCTGGCTGCTGGTCGGACGCCAGCCGAGGAAAAAGCCGAAAGTTACGGCGGCGAAAAACATGACGAATGACCATGACCTCAGGCGCTGGATGCCCGGACTGGTGCTGCTGCTCCTGGGTGCCTCAGTCGGCGTGCTGATCGCACCGAACCTGATCTCCGCGCTCGGAATCTGGCGGGCCTACTTCCTGGAGCCGATACTTTTCTTCTTCCTGTTCGCCGACCTGGTACGCGACGCGCGGACGCGACGGATGGTGCTGGGCACGCTCGGCCTGACGCTCGCGGCCGTCGGCACTGTGGCGATCGTTCAGAAACTGACTGGCTGGTGGATACCAAATCCGGTCTGGCGCGACGAGGCCACCCGACGGGTGACCGGCTTCTACGGCTTCCCGAACGGCATCGGACTGATGGCCGCTCCGGTCACGGTACTGATGGCGGCCTGGACGGCGGACTTGGCCCGCAAGGTGCGCCGCGGACGCAACCTTACCTGGCCGCTACTCGCCGGGGCGTCGGCACTGCTGGGTCTCGCCGCCATCCTGTTCGCCGTCTCGGAGGGCGCGGCGCTCGGCGTGGCCGTCGGACTGCTGACCTACGGACTGCTGTCGCGTCCGCTGCGCAAGTACGCCCTGATCGGACTGATCGCCGCCTGTGCGCTCACCCTGGCCTACGCCCCGCTCCGCAACTACGCCTCGCTGATGCTGTCCATGCGCGACGACTCCTGGCAGGTGAGGCAGACAGTCTGGTCGGAGTCGCTCGACATGATCGCCGATCGACCGGTGTTCGGCGCCGGACTGTCCGGCTACCCCGACGCCCTGACCACCTACCATCTGGCCCGCCATATCGAGATCTTCCAGTACCCGCACAGTTTGCTGCTGAACTTCTGGACCGAAACCGGACTGATCGGACTGGCCGGCTTCCTGGCCCTGCTCTGGTCGTTCTTCGTCTCCGTCGGCTCGACCTTTCGCCGCCGTCCGGACGAATGGCTGCCGCAGGCGCTCCTCGCCGCCATGGTCGCACTTCTGGTGCACGGTCTGGTCGACGTTCCCTACTTCAGGAACGACCTGGCCTTCCTGTTCTGGATACTGATCGGACTGGCGGCCAGCCTCAGACTGTCGACCGTGACGACAAAAAAGAAACGATTGAAGAGTGAGTGACCAACCTCCTAAAAATCGAGATGACCAAAAGCCCGACCTCACCGTCGGGCGTTTTGTTTCCAATGGACGGCGTGCACCGACGATCAGACAAAAAAAGGCTCCGTGCCAACCCACTATAATAGTGAGCTGACACGGAGCTAAAGAATCTCTTATCTCATGTTGGAGACGATGGTCTCGATCAGCTCGCCGAACTGTTCGAAGCACTCCTCCATTGAGGAATAAATCAGCTCAATGGGGTAAATGTTCGGCGCATAATGCACACCCACCATCAGATGTACGACCAGAATCCCGCGAGCCAACAGCTGCTCGGACAAGCGTCTAGCTTTTTCGATACTGTCCGGACCGTCGTCGCACAACACCAGCAGGATCTTACGCTTGCGTTCTGACCGAGCCAGTCTCGGACCGACGATGCTCAGCATGTGGGTATCGCTGTTGGCGCCCTGCGCTTCATGAGCCACGAAACCGCTGTTCGAATTAGGTGATCCGTAGTCATAGACGCCAGAGGTATCGTAGCACCACAGACGTCCGTCGATGTTATCATTGAGCGTCTCGGTCGCCGCACTGAACGCAATAGCGATCTGTTTAGCGATCCGCAACTTTTCTCCGTACATGGAGCCGCTCGTATCGACAGCCAAATGAATGGCAGCGTCCGTCTCACGCTCGATTATCTCCTCCCGGTAAACATCAGGAGAACCGAGTGCGATTCCGACGATGCTGTTATCCAGATCCAATTCGCCTTCCGGCTGACCGAAAAGCGTGAACCTGCTCGGACCGTCTAGCCGACGAAGGCGCCGACACAGAGGCTCGACATGTGACTCGATCTCCGCCCGCAACCGACGATTAGCATCGGCGTATTTCGAGTCCGGTCTGACCGTAACCAGATTGATGTGATCAACCGTGCCGACCGACACCGGACCGGGATAGATGACCCCGTTCTTGATCTGTCGAATCAGCTGTTGCATTCCGGCGGCGCGAACCCCAGCCACGTAGGCTTTGGCGATGCCCTTCAGCATTCCTTCCGTTTTTGGATCGAGCTTGGCGAGTAAAGGCTCAATTGTCGACAGAAATTCCGGATCAATCTCTCCATCCTGACTGTCCCTGTCGACGGACCCCGACTCGATCGTGGCCGCGATCAGACACAACTGTCGGAATATCCGTTCGGCTTCACGACGGTCTTTCCTCTGCTGATCAGATTCGAACGATTCACGCTTACCGAGTATCTCGTGAATGCGCTTGGCGATCCACAGCAGCCGGTCATCCGAAGCCTTGAGCAGACGACCACGCGACAGGAACCTCATGGCCCGGACTGTCCGCTTGAAGCGGGCATGCTTGTGCCACTTGGCAGCGAAAAAGAAATCCAGCCAGACGTCGTCCGGCTTCCACTGGTGAAGTAAGGCAGTAACCTGATCTTCGTCGAGATCAGGGCAGGCCGAACGAACAAGCGGACGAAACGACATGGTGCAGAGGTAAAGCAGTCGTCCGCGCAGCTCATCGGCGTAGCCGGGATTGTCCTGAGCTGTCAGCCAGTCATCCTTACGGTCAAGAATGATGTTCATGATGAACTTACGGGTCGGCCCGCCATCACGTCTGGCCTGGTCCAACAGCTCCACACCGCGAGGCGACCAACAGATGTGCCCGGCCTCATGCGTGCACATACCGAATCCCACCTGTTCCTGACCGTTAAGAAAGAACCAGGGGTTCATTCGCACTTCTGCCACACAGTCCGTGCCGGCAGTTTCCTGACTCGAATCCCATCTCAGACGCACCGCCCGGTGCGTCATCATGGATATACGGTTGACCAATCTCTGAAAGACGCGCTCCAGAATGGCGCCCTGTTCTTCCTCCGACAGTTCGCTCACCCCGGTATGGGATGATCGACCGTTGACGAGTAAGGCTGTCGTACTCATTCCGCACCTCCAATTTTTTAAAAGGCCTTAGCCTCCTTCACCGGCTTCAACTTGGGTTAAAGACAATGAAGGAGGGGGGTAGACGCTGAAACAACGCCTACCCCCCACAAAGAAAGCCAGTTTGGATAGCTGCGAGTCCTCGGCCACGGGCCGAGGTGAAGGGCGTCGTCACGCTTCCGACGAGGACAACGACGATCAAGACGTTGTTCCCGCAGGAGGAAGTGTGACGAAACCGAAGGCGAAGCCACGAAGCATGGCTGCAGCGTAGGACCGCTTCCCAACTCACCGTGGTACACGACAAGCTCATTGGAAGTGCCTGCAAATCCGGTCGAGTACCGAAAGACGCGGGCGTTCTCGGTCAAGCAAACTGGGTTAAAGAACTTGAGTAGGTTTGGATTGTCGGGCCTGCGATGACGTTACGGTGACGTAACGTTAGGCGCAGACGAACGTAACGTCACCGTAACGTAATCGTAACGAAACGCATCACGTTCGACGTGAGGCGGACGTTACTCGTCGGCCTATCCCGAGGACCGTTGCCCAACTCACCGTGGTGCACGGCAAGCTCATCGGCAATCCTGAAGTCGGTTCTGAACCACCGTGAGCGCGGGGCGCTCCGCATTCAGGGAACGGTCAAGCAAACTCTACCCGACCTCCGCCTCCAACCGAATTGGGAGCAAAAATCGAGTGCGAGAGGAGGCCGAGATCGAAACCCCAACCTCCCCTCGCAAAGAAATGTATTTTTCAGTTGGCTGTCTCGGCGACCTTCATCTCCTTTACGGAAATGATCTTTGACGTGAGCGCCTCGTAAGCCTTGCCGAACTCAGAATTGGGTTCCGACGGCTCACCATTCTCACTGCGCCCACCCTCATAGTAGCCGAACAGCCCGTCAATAATGGCCGCCCTGATCTCCACGCCATGTCTGACCAGCAGGCCAGTTGCCTCAACCCGACGGAAGCTGGGCGCATAGCCGATCAGGTGTCTACCTGCCGCCTGACGCAACATTCTGGCGACCCGAACGATCTTGAGAGCCTGTGACTCCAGAATGCCGGTCTTGTCGACCAGCATGCCTACCTCAAAATCCTCGGGCATCGATTCCATCCGCACCGGATAGAACCGGTCCATGTCGGCCGGATCCAGCTGGTGAGTACCGACGAACTCCCCACCTATATTGGCCGTGGCCACGAGCACCACATTAGGTGGCACGACGATGGTCCGACTCCCCTCCTCAGTCGGAATAGTGAGCTGTCGTGTGCCGTCCAGACAGCCGTGCAATGGTGCCTTGATCTTGGCCGGAGCACGATTCCATTCGTCGAGGATCACTAGCCATATTCCAGGCAAACCCTCCTCATGGGCGATCGTGGCCCGTCTGAGATATTCGAGCAGGTACGACTTATTGAACCTGGTCGTACCTTCAATTGCCGAGTTCGAACCAAACAGCTGTATAGCCTGATTGACGGCTGCGATCTCGACCTTGCAAGGACTTGGCCAACCCATCACGTCGGCCAACTTGTAGCCAAAAGTGGTCTTGCCGGTTCCCTGATCGCCGATCAAGATCACGTTCTGTCTCTCAGAGCCTGTCTATAATCTTTCCTCGCCATTTCAGATACAATGAGCGGGCGTTAGCCCGCTTTTTATATGCGTAAACCCTACCCGAGCGACATCACTCGAGAGCAATTTGCAATAATTCTTCCGCTTCTTGAATCTGCGAGAAAGAAAACGCGACCTCGCACCGTAGATCTCTACGACGTCTTTTGTGCGGTGCTGTACATGCTGCGCACCGCATGCCAGTGGAGGATGTTCCCGCAGGATTTCCCCAATCCAAAGACGATCTATGC
>MNWN01000029.1 GCA_001872545.1 Parcubacteria group bacterium CG1_02_58_44 | reverse complement strand
GCCGACCCGTGCCGCGCGGGACCGTCCCGAAGGGGGTCCGGGGCGCGAGCCCCGTCCCACCGCGGAGCGGAGCCGGGGGGTCTGGGGGACCGGAAGTCCCCCGGGTTAAAGCGAGGGGTCTGGATCCCGGGTCTCCGCCCGGGACGACAAAAAGCAGGGCTGGGACGACATAAAAGGCGGCAGGTGCTTTCGAATGTTTTGGTCCGCTCTTAAAGGAGCTATACTCGAAGCAGCCAACGAGTCGGCTTTGACAGTACTGATCGCCGGCTATAACCTGTCAGTCTGTCGGGGTCGAACGAAAGTATAGGAGGAACCGCTGGACAATAAGGGTGATTTCCCCCCCATGAGCAAATACGACTTCAAGAAAATCGAGGACCGTTGGCGGGAGGAATGGGACCGTCAGGGCCTCCACGCTACAGATGACGATCCGGCCAGAAAGAAGTTCTACATTCTGGACATGTTTCCGTATCCGTCCGGCAATGGTCTGCATGTCGGGCATGTTGAGGGCTACACCGCCACGGACATCGTCGCCCGCAAGCGGCGTATGGAGGGCTGGTCGGTGCTGCACCCGATGGGTTGGGACGCCTTTGGGTTGCCGGCCGAGAACTACGCCATCAAGACCGGCACGCCGCCGCGCAAGAGCACCGAAGGCAACATCGCCAACTTCATCCGGCAGCTCAGGACGCTCGGCTTTTCCTACGACTGGTCGCGCGAGATCAACACCTCGGAGCCGGCCTACTACCGCTGGACGCAGTGGCTGTTTCTGTTTCTGTATAAAAAGGGTTTGGCCTTCAAGAAGAAGTCGCCGGTCAACTGGTGCACTTCGTGTCAGACCGTGCTGGCCAATGAGCAGGTAGTGCAGGGAGAGTGCGAACGCTGCGGCAGCGAGGTCGAGCAGAAGAACCTGACCCAGTGGTTTTTGCGCGTAACCGAATATGCCGACCGTCTGCTCGACGGACTCGACGGACTCGACTGGCCGGATCGAATCAAGGCCATGCAGGTCAATTGGATCGGTCGGAGTGAGGGGATCAACATCAACTTTGCGCTTGAAGGCACGAACAAGATGCTTTCGATCTACACCACCCGCTGCGACACCATTCATAGCGTCACCTTCCTCGTCGTCGCACCCGAACATCCGCTGGTCGAAGAACTGATTGACGGAACGGAACAGGGGGAAGAGGTCAGGCAAGTGGTCGCCCGGATCAAGAAGCAGACCGAGATCGAGCGGACCTCCGATACCGGCAAGGACAAGATCGGCGCGTTCACGGGGAGGTATGCGATCAATCCGGTCAACGGCGAGCGAGTTCCGGTTTGGGTGGCCAACTTCGTTTTGATGTACGGCACCGGTGTGGTCATGGCCGACGCCCACGACCGGCGTGACTTCGAGTTCGCACGGAAGTACGGCCTGCCGCTCAAGTTCGTTATTTCCGAAGACGGTAAGCCGACGGACGCGACCAAGGCAAAAGAGGCTTTTACCGATGACGGTCTGCTGTTCGGCAGCGGGCAGTGGGACGGACGGAACAATCGTGAGGCCTTGTCCGAGATGGTCGTTTGGATAGAGGGACACGGCTGGGGGACACGGACCGTCAATTATCGTCTGCATGACTGGCTGGTCTCGCGCCAGCGCTTCTGGGGCGCGCCCATTCCTATCTTATATTGCGACAAGTGCGGTGAGCTGCCGGTGCCCGAGGATCAGCTGCCGGTGCTGCTTCCAGATGACGTGGACTTTCGTCCGACTGGCGAATCGCCGCTCGAGCGTTCGGTGTCGTTTCATGACGTGAAGTGCCCGGAGTGTGGCGGTCCGGCCCGGCGTGAGTCGGATACCATGGATACCTTCGTCGACTCCAGCTGGTACTTCCTGCGCTTCTGCTCCCCGCATGAGGGAGAACGCCCGTTCTCCGCGCATGACGTGGCGTATTGGGCGCCGGTCGACCTCTACGTTGGCGGAGCCGAGCATGCCGTCCTGCACCTGCTTTATGCCCGCTTCTTCACTAAGGTGCTCTACGATCATGGTTTGGTTCCGTTTGAGGAGCCGTTCCTCAAGCTGATGAATCCGGGCATCGTCCTGGGCGAGAACAGCGAGAAGATGTCCAAGTCCCGGGGCAACGTGGTCAATCCGGACGACGTGGCGGCCGAGTACGGCGTGGACGCGCTGCGGCTGTACGAGATGTTCATGGGCGAGTTTTCGGACGTCAAGCCGTGGGACACCAAGGGCATCAAGGGCGTGTCGCGTTTTCTGGATAAGGTTTGGCTGACCGTGCACGACGTGCTGCACGAACCGCGGCCGGCGGCTGACGAGTCATTGGAGCGTCTGCTGCACAAGACGGTCAGGAAGGTGTCGGAGGACATCGAGGCCTTCAAGTTCAATACCGCCATCTCGACACTGATGATCTTCCTGAACGAGTGGTTGTCGTCGGCTGTCAGGACCGGCGACCGCGAGACGGCCGGCACTTTCCTGAAATTGCTGGCCCCGTTTGCGCCGTTTTTGGCCGAGGATCTGTGGCGGTCGCTCGGGAACGACCGGAGCGTCTTCTTGGAGTCCTGGCCCAAGTGGGACGAAAAGTTATGCAAGGACGAACATGTCGTTTTCGTGGTACAGGTCGATGGCAAGCGACGAGATAGCTTTGTTGCCGAAGCAGATGTGAGCGAAGACAGGCTTAAGGAGCTGGCTCTTGATAGCGACGCAGTCCGGCGGGCGATCGGCGAACGGTCGGTGGCCAAAGTGATCATAGTGGCCGGACGCCTGGTCAACATCGTTACCGAATAGGCAGCGGTCCACGGACCGGGCGCATCGCATCGGCCTTAGTTCGTCGCTATCTCAGCGTACGTGCTACAGTGCGTCTCGCGTCGTCGCTCAGTCCAGCCGGGCACATCGCTTCCGTCCGGAGTCTGCCGACGAGATTTAGCATCGAATTCGGTTTTACTTTCAGGATTGTTTCTATGGGTGAACGCTGCGACAACTTCCTTCATGCCTTCGACGGCTGGACACTGGACTGGAATGAGGTCTTCGGCCTTGGTTTCGAGTCCGCGCCGCGCGACTGGACCGTGGTCTACCGCGAGTGCTCGATCGACGAGCTGGCGCAGGTGGCGCGGGAGGGACTGACCGTTCCGACTGCCGAACTAAGGCATCCGGACAATCGGCGGGAGATGGAGCTCCTGGACCGTTTCCGTCCGGATCACGTGGTCGAGCGGGGGATCAGCCGGCTTAGGGCGATCTATGCGGTGCCGACTTCGGAGACTCCGCGCTTTCCGTACCGGCACGACCGGGCCATTCTGGAGATGAAGGTCGATCCGAACTGCGGTTTCGTCGGGGACATGGACTTCATCGACGCGCTCATTCCGTTCATTAGCGCGCACGGCAGCGGTGTCGAGCGGTACCATTCCGCGTTCCGCAGATATTGGGACGGCATCGTCCCATTCGGCGACTTTCTGAACAACTACTCCAAGGTCGAGACCGACGGAAACGTCCATTGGATCAGGAAGCCTGAAGCTTCAGGCACCATGCCGCAGGCTTTCTTCTCACCGGAGATCATGCTCATGACGCCGGTCGTCAGCAGGCAGCACATCAGGATAGTGCGTTGGGAGTACGGCCAGGAAGATCCTTCCCTATGCGAGTGGTGGAACGATTCGGACGAGATCTGGGGCAGGTCTAACTGATATCCGCATGGCAGTCGAGATAGGAGGACAACCTGAAGTGCAAAAAGACTGGTCACCTGAGTCGGAAAGAGATCGGGAGAGGAGAAGTCTCCCGAGTACCGTCGGACCGAGCGAGGACCTGGAGAGGACTGGTGTCGGTCTGTCACCGTCCCATGATTACGTGAACTCCGAATTAGAAATTCCGGTCGAGCGGAACATCAAGGACATAAACATTCGCGATTTTTTGGTTCAGCTGAGGGATAAAATTTTCTTTGGCGAAGGCCAAGTCAGTTTTGCGGATGTCAGGGAGATATTGGATCGTTTCATGGTTATGGAGATGCCGATCGAAGATCGGGAACTGGTTTACGGCATGGTCCTACGTCAGTTCAAGGAACAGGATCACAAGTTGACGGAGATAGCGTTCAGAGAGAACGGTCCGCTGATCGGCCCGGACGCCGATGCTCGGCGGGAGTCGCTCAATCGTGAACTGGCGAATATCACCGAGCGCTACACCCTTCCGGTCTTCCAGACCTACGATTACCTGAAGATCGGTCCGGAACACGGCGGAAAGACTCTTGCGGAGTGACATCGGTTTGGATACGGCAGGAACGGTGCCGACGGTTGGCGCCGTTTTTTTGTCGCCCCGAACCTGATCCGTGGCCAAAAGCCGTTTTGTAATTTTCTGGGTCCCGGGTCTCGGCCCGGGACGACAAGGGGTTACTTCTGGGTCCCCACCTCCGCTAAAGCTACGGCGGGCAGGCCGGATCAAGTCCGGGACGACAGGGAGAAAAAATACCAGTTCACGAAAAACATTTGTCGTCCCTCTCCCAAGGTTTGTCGTCTCGGAACCACGACCCTTCTTAATCTGTCATCCCGGAATTGCGAGCGCTGTGAGCAATATCCGGGATCCAGAATTCGATCCTTTCTGCTTCTGGGTCCCGGGTCTCCGCCCGGGACGACAAGAGAGGGTTGGATACCGGCTCGGAGGCCGGGACGACAAGAGAGAAGGAAGGCTAACTCACGAAAAGCATTTGTCGTCCCTTACTAAAAGTTTGTCGTCCCGTAATCGTAACCATTCTTAATTTGTCATCCCGGACCTGATCCGGGATCCAGTGCTTGAATTTCTGCTCCCGGGTTCCAGCCAGGGACGACATTATTCTTGCCTGCGCAAAACCCCCGGACCTTGGCCCGATGAGTGTTGTTGTCAAGCAGCACGGCGGAAGAGGGCCCGTGACGGATGGAACGGATCGGCTTGCGTCGGTTTCCCCGTTCATGGTAAGGCCGGGGCGCTATGCGCCTACGGCCAAAAATGACGCTCGACCGACTGTCGCGTTCTCCGTCCAGAGTCTTTTTGGTTCTGACCGGCTCGTTCCTCTTCGGTGTGGCTTTGGGTGCGCTCTGGGAACGTCCGGTCGGAGGACTGTCCGGCCTGCCTGCGGCGATCGCGGTCGGTGTTTTGCTGGCGGCGGCGCTGTCTCGGGCCGGCCGGCGCGCTGTACTGGTCGCCGCCGCTCTGGCCTGCGCTACGGTCGGGTTTTGGCGTTGTCTTTCGGCCTTGGAGTCTTCGGCCTATGTTCAGCCGGAGGTATCGGCCGTGGTCGATATCCGGAACTTCGAGGGGACGGTCGTGACCGAGCCGCAGTTCAGGTCGGACGGACTGGTTTCGTTCGACGTCGATCAGGTTGTCGCATGCGACGGCGACGGTTCGGTCCTGCCCCGTGCTCGGCTGTACGTTCGGTCGCCCTTGCGCTACCTCCGCGGCGACCGTCTGGCCTGGGAGTGCCGACCGCGTGTGGTGTCGGAACTTGGGCGGAGCGGCTTTGACGACCGGCTGCTGCTCGACGGGGTGCGCTGGACTTGCAGCGTCTACCGACTGCCAGAGGTGCTGTCGTCCGGCCATTCGGCGGCCTGGTCGGAGGCATTGTCCGGTCTGCGCCGGGCGGTCGTCCGTTCGGTGGAGCGGGTCTTTCCCGAACCCGAGTCGTCATTCCTGCTGGGACTGCTGGTCGGAATCAGGGACGGCCTGCCGTCCGAACTGGCCGACGGCTTCCGTGACGCCGGACTGTCGCACGTCCTGGCCGTGTCCGGCTATAACGTGGCGCAGCTCATCAGTGTCGGCGTTTTGCTCCTGGGTCTGATGCTGGTGCCGCGCCGGCGGTCGGTGACGGTCATGGCCGCGGCCGTACTGGTCTTCGCCGGACTGGTCGGCGGCGACGCCTCGGTCGTGCGGGCGGCGATCATGGGCTGTGTCGGCATTCTGGCTACCCTGCAGCGTCGGCGGTACAGCGGAGTCCGGTCTCTCTTGGCTGCGGCGGCGCTGATGCTGGCGTTGAATCCGCTGGTTCTGCGCCATGATGTCGGTTTTCAATTGTCGTTCGCAGCAGTCTGGGGGCTGCACGGACTGGCGCCTCACTTGTTAAATCTGTTGCCGGTCGGCTGGCGACGCAACTGGTTGGCTCGGACGGCCAGCGAGACTACGGCCGCCACGCTCGCCACACTGCCGATTGTGCTCAAGGCCTTCGGTCGGCTGCCGGCGGTCGGCCTGCTGGCTAACTTGGCCGTGCTGCCGATCATCCCCTGGGCCATGCTGTTCGGCACGCTGGCCGCGACGGTCGGGACAGTCAGCCTGCCATTGGCCCTGGTGCCGGGCGTAGTCGCCGCCTGGCTTATGCGCACGGCCGAGTGGTTGGCGATCACGTCGCTTGCCGTCTGTCCGTACGCGCTGGAGCTGGAGGTCGGTCCGACGGTCGTGGTGCTGCTGTATCTTTGGTTGGCCCTGCTGTGGTTCGCCCTGCGGGGACGTTCCGAACGCCTATGCCGCGAAAGGTGAAGTCAGGCGGAATCAGATCCGCATTCGTTCGGGTCGGGCGATTGTTTCGGCTGGCTTGTCGGCTCCTGCCCGCCCTAGTCCTACTGCCGATTCTGATCAGTCTGCCGTTAGTTTGGTCCTGGCCGGCGAATCATGGAGCGCACTTCACTTTGCATGTATTTGATGTTGGCCAGGGCGACTCTTCCCTCGTGCAGTGCGGTCGTGTCCAGGCACTTGTGGACGGTGGTCCGGATCGCCAGGCCCTGTCCGGACTCGGCCGGTCCATGCCGTTTACCGACCGGCGGATCGAGTACGTCTTCCTGTCGCATCCGCATGACGATCATGTCTTCGGGCTGTTCGCCGCGCTCGAACGCTATGAGGTCGGTCGGCTGGTGGTTTCGCCCTATGCCGTGGATCTGCCGCTTGGGCAGGAGCTGCTGGCGCTGGCCGTTGAGCGTGGCGTGCCGATGACTGTGGCCGAGGCCGGGGACTCGTTTACGCTGGGCGACTGCGGTGAGCTGACCGTGCTGTGGCCGGACGGACGGGTCGAGGAGGAGATTCGCGGCAGCCGCGATCGGACCAACGACCTGTCGCTGGTGCTGGAGCTGCGGGATCGGGCGGGGCAGGATCAGACCGGGGTGTTGGCGCTATTAATGGGCGATGCCGGATTTTTGGTCGAGGATCAGTTGGTCGCCCGGGGAGTGATTGGTCCGACCTCAGTGCTCAAGGTCGGGCATCATGGTAGCCGCTATTCGACCGGCACCGAGTTCATCCGGGCGGCTGCACCGAAGTCTGTGGTCATCTCGGTCGGCGAGAACGACTACGGCCATCCGTCGCAGATCACGCTGCAGCGCCTGGGCTCGTTTGCCGACCGTATCTTCCGCACAGACCGCGACGGCACGGTCGTTTTCGATCTCGAGAACGACCGGAAAATCAGCCGTTCGACTGTTGACTGGCTGGATGATTTTTGGATGCGACTGCGCTTGTGACGGCAGTCGTTTTCGGGTCGATGGTGGTCAGGCGTCTTTTGGCTAGATGGACCGAAACGGTCAGGATTGAGACTGTGAGGTGCGGAGCTGGTCCGTACAGGAGCAGTGATGTTCGGGTGCCGGTCACCGAGCCGTCGCGGAAGGTATTGGTGCGGGCAATCGGTTGGTTTGTCGGCAATTCCAAACTGCAGTCCTGGCTGCGTTGGTCCTTGGTCATTATGACCACGGCATTGCTGTCCATTTGGTTGATCGAATGGCAACTTGGCCGACCGTTGGTCTCAACGATCGATTCCGGATGGCTTGGACACGGATCGATCGTCTGGCGGCGTTTCTGGGAAGTGCCGCTGTATCCGATGGTCTTCTTGCTGACAGTTTCGTCTCTTAAACGGGCCTTTCGGTGGCGTGAAGAATCTGAGCTATCTCTCCAAAGAGGAGAGGATTATAAAGGCTTTTTCTTCTGTTTTGTTGGTCTGGCAACGATGTTTGCCCTCCTTCAATTGTTTGGAGTTATGACCTCGTCACTTGTTCTATTAAGTTTGACAGGTCTCAGTACGATAATCGGCCTGTCCCTGACAATCCCTGTTTTTTTCTTTCTTTTTGATGGAGGACGGGGACAGCTGGATGTCTTGAGAGACATCCGATGGCGATCAGGATTGCGTGGTGAGGGCCAGGCTCTCCTTCGTGGGGCCTTGAGCGGCGTGTTGCTGCTCGCTGTGTTAGTGTCAGTCGCCA
This sequence comes from Parcubacteria group bacterium CG1_02_58_44, assembly GCA_001872545.1. Classification (GTDB taxonomy): domain Bacteria; phylum Patescibacteriota; class Patescibacteriia; order SG8-24; family SG8-24; genus UBA1561. The sequence continues at coordinate 16,179 of MNWN01000029.1, read as the reverse complement.
GCTTCTGGCCAGTCTTTATTGTCTCTGGCGTACCGTTGGCGGTTTCGGTTCTGGTTTTTACGTTCCTCGTCCTGTCAGTTCCGTCGGTTTTGGGCTTGGCGGTGTGGGCGATGTTTTCCAACCGTTTTCCTGTTTGGCCTTTTGTCTGTCGGGTCGGCAGGATATTTCTCGGTTGGCTTTCGGCCAGCGACCTGACCAAATGACCGGACCTCTCGGTCCGGCATGAAGCTGAATTCTTCTTTCGAGCCCTGCTTATCAGCGGGGCTTCTTCTTTTTTGTTACCCTTGAATTGCATTCCTTCTTAATATGTCATCCCGGAAATCGCGTCAGCGATTATCCGGGATCCAGTGCTTGAATTTTTGCTCCTGGGTCCCGGGTCTCGGCCCGGGACGACAGTAAATTAAAAAATATCTGTCATCCCGGAATTGCGAATGTGGTGAGCAATATCCGGGATCCAGGATTCTCTTCTGTCTATCTGCGGGACGGCCCAGACGCGGCAACTTCGGAGGCGGCCGGGCTCGGTCCGGAGCCCGCGGCGACGGCCGGCCGCCGAGAGTTAGGGCGGCATGTCGCAGGAACGTGCCGACCCGTGCCGCGCGGGACCGTCCCGGAGGGGGTCCGGGGCGCGAGCCCCGTCCCATCCGCGGAGCGGAGATGGGGTGATTTATTTGATTTTGGTTTAAGTCCGGAACGACATGTTAATTAATTTCTGCCAGTCGGAGCATGACGAAGCCCAATCGATCCCCGCTCCTACAAGCATGACGATCCATTTTTTGTGGGTCTTGGAACCAAGCCTTGAAACTTACGCCGTCAGGCAGTAATCTGTGGTTAACGACCTTAATTTCAACGAACAAAAATATGATTCAACGTTCACTCGTACTCCTGAAGCCGGACGCGCTGGACCGCGGCATCGTCGGCGAGATCATCACCCGTTTCGAGCGGGTCGGCGCCAGCATCGTCGGACTCAAGCTGCTGGTCTCGGAGAAGGACATGGCCGAGAGGCATTACACCGAGGATCTCGCCCGACGGCGCGGCGAGGCGGTCAGGACCATGATGATCGAGATGCTGCTTTCCGGTCCGGTGGTGGCCATGGTGGTCGAGGGAGTGGAGATCGTCGAAGTGGTACGCAAGCTGGTCGGCGCCACCGAGCCCAAGGCGGCCGCGCCCGGCACCATCCGCGGCGACTACTCGCATGTCTCGTTCGCGCACGCCGACGAGAAGGGGATCGGCGTTTTCAATCTTATGCACGCCTCGTCCAGTCTGGAGGAGGCGGAGGTCGAGATCGGTGTCTGGTTTCGACCGGAAGAGCTTTACGATCGCGATTCTTCCTATACCAAGTTTACCGTCAAAAAATAAATTTTTACCGCTTCGAACCCACGGGTTTTCTGCGGTCGGGCCGGCCATGTCCTGAGGGACATGGCCGGTTTTTCATTATCCACATAACAACCTTGCTGACGTGAACGGCCGGTGCTAACTTCAACATGCTTGTCGTGAGCGCAAAGACAGAAGGCACAATCATACCAGCGGTCCGGCCAGCACCTGTTCGGAAGGTACGGACAGCTAGGTGCCGGGTGTTGGCAAATTAACTCCGGTGCCTTTTGTTTTTTAGACGGACATCGACTATGGGACACAGCAAGATAAATCGGGGTCAGGAGGGGATCATGTTCAGGACCTACGCCATCGCCGTCATCGTCCTGGTGGTCGGGGCGTACGGCATCTATCGACTGATCGTACGCAGTTCGGTTCCGCCTACGCCGCCGACTCAGGAGGAGATCGCCGGACTGGCCGGCTGCCTGACCGCGAACGGCGCCAAGTTCTATGGCGCCTATTGGTGTACGCATTGCGAAAGGCAGAAGGAGGAGTTCGGGGACGCCGCCGGCCGGCTGCCGTTCGTCGAATGCGGCGTCGAGGGCGACGTCAGCCTGCAGAGTGATGCCTGTCGTGACGCCGGCATCACTTCCTATCCGACCTGGGTGTTTGCGGACGGGACACAGAAGGTCGGTGAGCTGAGCTTCGAAAAGTTGGCCGAGCTGTCCGAGTGTCCGTGGGGAGAATGAATTGTGGTCTGCGGCCCGACCGTGCCCGCCCAACGAGAAGACTCCGCTCCTGCGGAGTCTTTTTGACGGTCAAGCCAGAAGGCATAAGTCGCACCGTTCTTTCCTGGCTTGACGTCTTCTGCTTTCATGCTAAGTTGCCTTTATGCTAGTCAGACATCACAATTGCAGCCGTGACGGTGAAATGCGCGTTCAGGTTGATGCGTTTCGTCTGAATTCTATTCTGTTTAGATCGGGATCGGTTCCTGTTGGGTCGTGACGGACGGACAACTTGCAGGAAGCGACCCCGGCCCAAACAAGAGCCGGGATTTTGTTTTCTCCTGATGGAGAGCGCAGAAGGAGAGGGACGACAGTTCATTCAAAAAATGCGGCAGACGTAAGATCATCTTCGGCGAAGATTCTGATTCGGGTAATGTCGCCTGGATCACGAACCAAGAGTTAGTCAGGGATTTTGTGAAGTAGGAGAAAGAGGAATGCTGCGAATTCACGACATCGTCACTGGTTGGGGGGATCTTTGCTTGCCTGGAGTGGAGCTGTATGCCGATCGGGCATTGGTGCTAGGCGGTGCGGCGGTGGTTATGGACGGGCCGATCGACGACTATTTGGAATGGCTGAGGTCGGTCGGTATCGGACCAGAGACGGTTATTCGAGTTCCGGATCCGAGTCCGGTACGGTCCATTCTGGACGATGCTAGTTTGGCTTTGCGGATTGGTGAACTGGCCAGACAGCAGGGTGGAGTGCAGGTCTTCGACGTCACGGAGCGTGAGGAGGACCTGGTCAGAATGCTCGACCTGCCGCCCGGGATGTTCTTCGGACCTCCTTCCGGGTTGGCGCGTCAGGCCGGCAACAAGGCCGAGTTGCGACGGCTGGCCGAACGGTTGGGGCTCAGGGGTATGTTTCCGGAGTATCGGATTGTCGATCCGGCACTGAGTGACATCTATCCGGCTGTGCATTGGATTCTCAGTTCGGTCAGGCCACAGTTCGTCGTGCTGAAGGTGCCAGATTCTGCCTCGGGCGACGGCATGATACGTCTGGATTTGACGCGTGAATGGCCCGACGCGGTCAACGACTTCCTGAGGAAGGTCACCGGTGAGATCATCGTCGAGGCCGGCTACGATCACTGGCCAATGTCGGTTCAGTGGCACGTCGATGCCAGTGGCTGTCATACGGTGGGCTTCAGCGATCAGCTAATCGTGAATGACTTCACCCACGTCGGCAACGTGATCTCGTCCGGTGACCTGTTGCACGTCAGGCCGGAAGATGCGGAATTAATGACCTCGATGACCTGGCCACTGGTCGAGTACTTTCGGACTCGTGGTTACCGCGGAGTGATCGGTTTCGACTTTATGCTGACGCTCGATGGTAGACGGTTGCTGTTGCTCGAATGCAACGCTCGGGTGACGGCCATGACTTACGCCTTGGGGGTCGCCGGTCAGATTTCGGAAAGATGTCCGCGCTGGTCGATCGTCATGTCCCGTCTGCGGGTCGGACAGTCGATTAGTGACTTCTCTATATTGAAGAGACGGCTGGGCAATTTGATGTTCGACGAGCGGACCGGAGTCTTGCCGTTTAATGTCCGTTGTCTGGGTCTCGACCAGCCGAACTGCGTCGTCTGTTGCGTCTCCAGCGACATCGGTCGTTCGACCGAACTGCTGCAGCTCGCCACCAGAGCGACTGCCACCGAATAGTCCTTTCGTTTCTTGCCCCCACCTGGGGGCCCTTTTTTTGCGCGTCTTTGGGCGTTGACGTTTCTGTCCGGACCGCCTTACAGTGATTTGGTCATATCAATAAGCCAAAAGTCGGATGTCAGACAGATTTTTATTGATTCAGATCCGCGAAGGCCGGGAGGTCAGGGATCATGAATATCACTGTTTGCTTAAGATAGGTGGTCTTAGCATCGGTGAGCTCGACCGGCACGACCTGACTGTTGGACCGGTTGATTCGGTTCGGCTGGACGAACTGTCGGGCGTGATCATCGGCGGCAGCGGCGAATACGCCGGACAGGACGACTACCCGAATCGCGAGTCGCTGTGTCGGTTGGTGGTTCGGGCTGAGCGGATGGGACTGCCGGTTTTGGGCATCTGCTTCGGTGCCCAGGCGGTAGCCGAGGCGCTCGGCGGCCGGTCGGTCGAGGACCGTGAACATGGTGAGGTCGGCACCTTCACGTTGCATCGCATGCCGGCAGCGATCGGAGATCCGCTGTTCTCCGCATGCCCGGAGAGGTTTTTGGCCAATGAAGGACATCATAGTCGGGTGGTCGACCTGCCGGCCGGTGCGGTTACACTGATCGAATCAGAACTCTGTCCGGTACAGGTCTTTAGGTCAGCCGGCGGCAGCGTCTACGGCGTGCAGTTCCATCCGGAACTGGATAGAGTCGGCATGCTATGGCGTTTGGACCGTTATGGCGGTTCGTACGGTGAGATCGACGACAAGAAGCCGGATTCCGGTTCCCAAATAGGTGACGCGCCGGAGACCGTGCGTCTGCTGAGGGCTTGGCTGAAGCTGGCGGTCAGCCGTCGCTCGCCGAGTACATGACCGACGGCTCTTGACGCTTTTTTGCCCTCGGTTATATAGTTCAAGCATAAAGTTTCCGACATGCCTACCCGATACGACAACCCGACTTCGAAACCGAAAGCGGTCACTCCGTTCGGCGTCGTCATTGGCCTGATCCTGATTAGACCTGGACTCTTTCCGTTGGTTCCATGAGGCGCAAGCGCTGAAAGGAAGACGGAAGGAGTCCTGGCCCAACCGGTCAGGACTTTTGTTTTCGGGGAACGCGGTCTTTGTAACAAAAAAGGAAGGAGACAGGGAGATGGTCAGACAAGTGATGGTCGGACGGACATTTGCCGGACAGGGTACCTATCGGGGAGAGGTCGAGCCGCTCAGGGCCGGACCGGTCGTCCTGGCGGTGCGGTTGGTCTTCGAGGGTGACGTACCAACGGTCTACGTCTACGGCATAGGCCAAGACGGATGCAGTCATAAGTTCGACGATAACGGCGACACGGTCGTTACTGTCGAGACTGTGGATGATTTTTCACTCCGTCAGTCACTCGGGTTTGATGTAGCTCGGCTGATGGGAGTCAGAGTGAATGACGTAATCTGGCCCCTCCATCTTTCCGACAGGAAGCCCATTCGTGAGCATGAGTCCCCGATTGGCATCGGCGTGTACTAGCCGGTTTCTATCGATCGGCTCGTGCAATTTTCTTGGTCCACCGGCTTGGTGGGCCTTCTTTTTTCGTATAGACACTGGTTTTGCCGTTCGGGCGGTCAGCTGTTACAATCTAAGTGAACTTCACGCGGCGAAAAAGCTTTGGGCTAAAAATTTGGTTGAGGGACCCGTATTCTCCTGCCTCTTGGGGCAGGGGAGAGGGTACCGGCGATCGAGTCGGTCTGACCGGCCGGCAACGGGACGGTTTCGTCTCGATGCAGGGTCGTCAGGTCGGCGAGCGCAGCCTTCGGGCGGCGCACGGTCCAATTAGTTTCAACCAAAGCTTGGCCGCCGACGTGGGGTTCTTCTTTTTGAGCGGTGTCCTTCGTCGGGCGAGTCGCCTTGATTAATTCCGCCCGACCGGGTTTAATCATCCCAGCCGAAGGAGATCGGTAATGCCAGATCGGGCTGTAGTATAGTGGTAATACACGCGCATGGGGTGCGTGAGTCGAGGGTCCGATTCCCTCCAGCCCGACCATGCAAAAAGCCAGGGAAACCTGGCTTTTTGCTGTGAGGTCCAATCTCGAAAGTAAGTCCGAGAGATGTAGTTTGAGCCGTATGGTCATGAGCGAGGTCGCCGACCTTACGCGGGATATTAATAAGACGGGGGCATGACCGTTGTTTTTTGCCCCCAATCAAAAACCGCCATCTAGATGGGGGCGATTTTTTAACTCTCCGTTTGGTAGCCTACCTACTTGGCCAGCGTCTTGAGGCACCTAGTGCAGACCTTGACCTTCATGCCGGCCAGTCTTCGGGGCTGCAGGTTGGCGTTCTGCTCCTTTTTGGTGGCTACGTTGGAGTGACTACGGTTGTTGGCGCGGTTGGATCCGCGGCCGCAGGCGTCGCATCTTCGGGCCATATTTCTGATGATTTCTCGGTTAACGGCGGTAGATTATCATGTTCTTCTGGTCCTGGCAAGACAGGACCTTTTTTGCGGCGGTGGGGCGGCAGTTAGTCCGACACGGAGTGTGCTGTCACCGTGAATGCTCTTTTTTTGCCTTGTCGTCCCGGAAGGCCGAGCTGAGCGAGGTCTATCCGGGATCCAGTGCCGTTTTGTTTCTGCTTCTGGGCCCCGGATCAAGTCCGGGGCGACAATTGATGAGAATGAAAGCGATTTGCGTTCCCTGCAAAGGAAGAACGGGAATGACAATTTTTTAGCAAAAAGCCGTCTTCTGCGCTCACGATTCCGAGATGATAAAAAAGCGACACTTAAAGCTTAAGACAAGATCTGACCCTAAAGACACCAAATGATTTGTTTTTTGCCATCTGTTTACCTATCTGCCTCGGAAAGCCGTAACCAATCCGATTCAGACATACAACGGTAAAGATTTAGGTATTTACCGACGGTTGCGAGAACGATCGGAGGATCGTTGGTGTCTATCGCTACAATCTCATTACCGCCGCTGTCCTCATGGACACCGAATGTCTCGCCGTACAGCTCGTGCAGCAGGTCTTTCTGCCAAGACAACAATTTTCCGTCTCTATCCTTTGATGCTTGGTCAGAACGGAGCCACCATTGACGGACACCGAGTGCCTCGCCTTTTCCGCTATCTTGAACGCGTATATATTCGGTTAGCGTATTCGCCATGGCACGCCTTTCATCACTACTCACCAAGATGGGTAATGTGTCCTTTAGTTCGAGCGGGAATTCGTAGGTTTTTCCCTCCCGTGATCAATCGCGGTATGCGCCAAAAATCCCTACGCATACGCCATTTCCCTCGTAATCCGGTTCTTCCTTGTTGCGCCAGTCAGAAGCTTCTAAAAAGCCATGTAGGTCTATGCTCCTGACTGAACTTTCGTCTCTGGTCATGTGAGTCGCCACTACCGTATATTTAGCCATTTCCAGAGCGTTTACCCGGAGCCTGTGCAGATCATCCGAGTTAAGTCGATCAGAATGGTCATTGCGAATTTGGGCGGAAGAACGCCAAAGCGTATTGGTGTTTTCCGTCAGCTTGATTGCCAGCTTTAGTGCGGGAACCTCGCCGTAACGACATTCCAGCTCCTCTATAAATGATGGGTCTGTATCCCTGCCGGTTACTTCCAACATTCGGAAAAGATCAGGGTCCATCAGCCTTGTGGCTTCAGGAATTGCCGATAGGATAGCCGGATTATCCTTGCTGTACTCATCGAACAACTCAGCGACGCTTTTCCCTGAATCGGCATTACCTGAATCCTTTTTCCGCTCGGTCCGATCGTTTCCGATCTTATTTAGTTCACCGTCGATTCCGTCTCCGGTCTTGATTTTTCTGGCGTGATAATATGCCCGAATTCCAAAAGACGTTTTTTCTCCTGTGAATAGACTTTCTTGTCCATGGTTGGCGGAAGAGATTCAATTCTGATTCCTTTCGGACTGACTTCAGACGATTCGAGGTAGTTTCTCAGATAGTCTCTTGCTCTCATAAGAAGATATGGTAAATTTTTCGCTCCTTCGATCTTACTTGTTCCTCTTGCGGGACAGCAAATCAATGGCGGGCTAGGCGGCTATAGATGCCGTCATTTTGTTTTCGTGATCTATTTGGTAGACGGCTGACGGTATCTTGAGCAAAAACGTGCGTTCTCTGTGTGATACAGCAGCGGATCTGGCGTTACAGGCCTCGACGAGTTTTTCGAGGTATTTTGAAGTATGTAACTGTTCCGACGGGTGGTTTGCCTATTGGTCCTTTGGCCCGGTCGGCTGTAGTCCGTGACCCTCCAGAGGGACCATCGGGCAGTCAATGTTCCTCCGTTAATAAAAAAGATGCCCAATTCGTCGAACGGGCATTGAGATTTGCATGTGGCGGTCGGGGCCGACTGACCCGCTGGAAGGAATGATCGGTGGCCGACGGATACGGTCGGCTTGATCGTCTCAGCCGATCACTTCGATTCGATCGGTCAGTCCCTGCCACTCGATCCACTGTCTCACGGTGGTTGGCGTGAATTCGGCCGGTTCCATGTCCTGCCCGTCGTCATTACAGCGTCGGTCGTGCGGCAGCGGAAAATTGTTCATGGACCGCAACAGGTGCCGCAGATCGCTCCATCTGACATGACAACTTCGGTCTTCGGCACATGTTAGACGGTCGTTTTCATGCGCAACGCTCACTGCGGTTTTGAGTGTCGGCAGTCTTCTGGTCAGATACAGGATCATGGACCAAGTCAACGGCAGGCAGAACAGACTACTCGTCAGATCCTCGCCATTTTCGACCGCGGCCTGGGCGGCCTCTAACGACAGAAACAGGCTGATTTTTTGATCGCTCATCTTCACCTCCTGTAACGATCGTGGCAGAGTACCAGCTTGGGTCTTTTGAGACAAGATTCGCTCTCGCCGCTGGTAATAGACGAAAAAACGCAGAGCTTGCGGTCGGATCGCCCCGTCCTTCAGTACCGAGATCAGCGCCTCCGCCGAAACGAACAGCAAATACCCCACATTTCGTTCATTCAGTCCTATCTTCAGGATCGGGGGATCCCGTTGACATGTCCGCCGCTGTCCGGCAACCGTCGGCGTTTGGCTTCGCGTATCTCGACTTTTCGATCATCCGACGATAGACTGACCCTACGGTCGGGCCATCTGGCGTCCGACACCAACCGACAATTCCGTGAACTTTACCTTCATCCTCATTGCCTTGTTGGCACTCTACGTTTCGCTCACCGTGCACGAGTTCAGTCACGCACTTTCAGCCTATCTGCAGGGCGACCGGACGGCCCAGCGGTCCGGACGCCTGACGCTCAACCCACTGGCGCACATCGATCCGGTCGGTACGGTACTGGTGCCGCTCCTCGGCGCGTTGTCCGGCTTCCCGCTGATCGGCTGGGCCAAGCCGGTGCCGTTCAATCCGCACAACCTGAGGAACAGTCGCTGGGGTTCGGTGGCCGTGGCCTTGGCCGGACCGATCTCCAACTTCGTGATGGCCTTCGTCTTTTTGGGACTGCTGCGTCTGGCAGTGATCAACTTCGCCCTGCCGCAGAGCAACCTCTTGGTGGTGTTCCTGTTCCTGCTCGTGACCGTCAATGTCGTCCTGGGCATCTTCAACTTCATTCCGGTGCCGCCCTTGGACGGTTCGAAGCTGCTGCATGCCCTGCTCGATGCGCCGCAGTACCGCAGCCTGCTGATCACGCTCGAGACCCGCGGACCGCTGATCCTGATGGGCCTTATCCTGATCGACTTCATCCTGCCGGTGTCCATTCTGGGCCGGATCTTCAATACCGCCGTCAGTGCCGTCTTCCGCCTGGGCGGGCTGTAGGCGGCGGGGCAGCTTGACCGGTTCCGACGCCCGTGATAACGTCTTCGCACGAGTCGAATTAACAATTTCTTTGTCCGCAGACGGGAATCGGCCCCAAGGCCATCTCCAGGCGGCAGTCGAGCGGTGCAGTACTCACCAGGTCCGGTTAACGGATGGGTCGGGGAAGCCATGCGCCGTCCGATGAAGCGATTTTTTATTTATGCCTACAACTAACCAACTGGTCAGGAAGGGCCGGCAGACCACCAAGGGCAAGTCCAAGACTCCAGCCCTTCAGTTCACGTCCGACACCCTGCACCGCAAGAAGACGGACCTGCCCAAGGGCTCGCCGTTCAAGCGGGGCGTCTGCGTCAAGGTCACTACGATGACCTCGAAGAAGCCTAACTCGGCCCTACGCAAGATCGCCCGCGTCCGCCTGTCGAACGGCATGGAGGTGACTGCCTACATTCCTGGCGTCGGACACAACCTGCAGGAGCACTCGATCGTCATGCTCCGTGGCGGTCGCATCAAGGACCTTCCTGGCGTCCGCTATCACATCGTCCGCGGCGTCTACGATTCGCAGGGCGTCGAAGGCCGTCGGCGCAGCCGGTCGGTCTACGGCACCAAGCGGCCCAAGGCGGCCAAGTCCTAAGTCACCTTCCGCAAGCCAAGACTGATATGAGAGGCAAAAAGGCACCAAGGCGCGTCGTCGCTCCGGACCCCAAGTACCGGAACGAGACTGTCGCCCGATTCATCAACTACGTCATGCACGACGGCAAGAAGACCGTGGCCCAGCGCGTGGTCTACGGCGCGTTCGACAAGATGGGCGAGAAGACCGGTCGCGATCCGCTGGAGCTGTTCGACTTGGCCATCAAGAACATCATGCCGTCGGTCGAGGTCAAGTCCAAGCGCGTCGGCGGCGCCAACTACCAGATTCCGATGCAGGTGCGCGGTGAACGCCGCTATGCGCTGGCTTTCCGCTGGATACTTTCGATCGCCCGCAGCAAGAAGGGCCGTCCGATGTCCGACCGTCTCGCCGCCGAGCTCCTGGCCGCGGCCGAGGGCGAGGGTGATGCCGTCAAGAAGCGGCAGGACGTCCACCGCATGGCCGAGGCCAACCGGGCCTTCGCCCACTTCGCCCGCTAAGAGTCGGACTTTCGGACCGGGCGAATCGTGTTGCTCCTCGTTCGTCGCTAGATTGCCGTACCCAAAAGTACGGCTCGCGTCACGGCGAACTCCAGGCCAGCGCTTTTCATCCCGTTCCGAAAGCCCTTGGCAGTTCTGCTTGAGAGAGAAAGCCAAGATTTTTCAATCATTCAACTTATGCCCAGGCAATTTCCGCTGGAAAAAATTCGCAACATCGGCATCATCGCCCATATCGACGCCGGCAAGACCACCGTGTCCGAACGTGTGCTCTTCTACACCGGCAAGAAGCACAAGATCGGTGAGGTGCACGAGGGTGCGGCCGAGATGGACTGGATGGAGCAGGAGCGCGAGCGCGGCATCACCATTACCGCCGCCGCCACGACCTGTTTCTGGAAGGACCATCAGATCAACATCATCGACACTCCCGGACATATCGACTTTACGGTCGAGGTCAAGCGGTCCCTGCGCGTATTGGACAGCGCAGTCGTCATCTTCGACGGCGTGGCCGGAGTCGAGCCGCAGTCCGAGACCAACTGGCACTATGCCGACGACTTCCGGGTACCGAGGATGTGCTTCATCAACAAGCTCGACCGGACCGGGGCCGACTTCTATGCCGACCTCAAGTCCATCCACGAACGTCTGACCACCAACGCCTATCCGCTTCAGCTGCCGATCGGCATCGAGGGCGGCTTCAGCGGCATCGTCGACCTGCTCAAGATGCGCGCCTTCATCTATAGGGACGACCTCGGGAAGGACGTCGAGGAGATGGACGTGCCGGAGGACATGAAGGCATTGGCCGAGGAGTGGCGGGGCAAGCTGATGGAGGCCATCGTCGAGAACGACGAGGCAATGATGAACAAATACCTGGCCGGCGAGGAGATTCCGATTGAGGACCTGAAGCGTGTCCTGCGTAAGGCGACTATCAGCCTGGACATCGTGCCGGTGCTATGCGGTACCGCGCTCAAGAACAAGGGCGTTCAGAAGCTCCTTGATGCGGTCAACGACTACCTGCCTTCGCCGCTGGACGTTCCGCCGGTCAAGGGTATCGACCCGGAGAATCCGGAGAAGGAGCTGTTTAGGAAGACCGACGACAACGAGCCATTAGCTGCTTTGGCCTTTAAGGTCGCGGCCGATCCGTTTGTTGGCAAGCTGTGCTTCTTCCGCGTCTACTCCGGCACCATCAGAGCCGGCAGCTACGTGCTGAACACCACCACCGGTGACCGCGAGCGCGTCGGGCGGATCGTCCGTCTGCACGCCAACTCGCGCGAGGACGTCGATGAGATCTTGGCCGGCGACATCGCCGCTGCCATAGGCTTCAAGAAGACCTTCACCGGCGACACGCTGTGCGACGAGAAGAATCCGATCGTGCTCGAGAAGATGACCTTCCCCGAGCCGGTCATCTCGCTGGCCGTGGAGCCGAAGACCAAGGTCGACCAGGAGAAGATGGACGGTGCCCTGATCAAGCTGGTCGAGGAGGATCCGACCTTCCGCGTTCGTACGGACGTGGAGACCCTGCAGACCATCATCTCCGGCATGGGCGAGCTGCATCTCGACATCATCGTCGACCGCATGAAGCGCGAGTTCAAGGTGGAGTGTACCGTCGGCAAGCCGCAGGTCGCCTACCGTGAGACCATCCGTACTGAGGCCCAGGCCGAAGGCAAGTACATCAAGCAGTCCGGCGGTCGCGGACAGTACGGCCACTGCTACCTGAAGCTCAGGCCGGCCGAGGTGAAGGGGAGTGGCTTCACGTTCAAGGACGCGATCAAGGGCGGCGTCATTCCGCGCGAGTTTATTCCGGCTATCGAGAAGGGCTGCCGCGAGTCCATGGACAAGGGCGTCATCGCCGGCTATCCGCTGGTCGACATCGAGGTCGAGCTGTACGACGGTTCCTACCACGACGTCGACTCGAGCGAGATCGCCTTCAAGGTGGCGGCGTCTATGGCTTTCCAGGACGCCTGTCGTAAGGCGAGTCCAGTGATGCTCGAACCGATCATGGCTGTCGAGGTGATCACGCCCGAGGACTTCATGGGCGACGTCATCGGCGACCTGTCGTCCAAGCGCGGACAGATCAAGGAGATGCGCGACCGCGGCAACGCCAAGATCGTGGATGCCCTGGTGCCGCTCTCGGAGATGTTCGGCTACGCTACCCAGCTGCGGTCAATGACCCAGGGGCGTGCTTCCTACTCGATGGAGTTCGGTCACTATGACGAGGTGCCGAACAGTATCGCCGAGCAGATTAAGGAAGGTAAGAAGTAGCTGCAGCTTTCGCTGCGGGCGCATTGCGCCTCGCTGAGTAGAAGAATCGAAAAAGACCGTTGGACGGTCGGTGTCTCGATGACATCGCCTCCGACGGTTTTTTTGCGTTGGAATGGTATCCCCGTTGGTCTTTTTTATCTTATTTTTTTCGTCCATGCTATCTTTGCTCCAAAAGGAGCACGATTTAATGTCTTTTTTGGCATGGTCTATGACTAGAAGATTGGGTACTGGCGAATCTGTTTCGCGGCAGGAGCAGGATTCGGAAAGGGAGGCGGTTAGGCAACGTCTTTGGGAAGAGGATCTTTCCTCTAATTTTTTCGATAATTTCGGCGAACCGCAGTCCGTCGAGATGCGTAACGGTCGTATTTCGCTCACCTACGACGGGTTCGGCACGAAGGAAGTCGGCATTACGGAGATGTGCGAGTCCGGGCATTGGGAGATTACGCCGACGGACCGGCAGCGGGAGGAAAAAGACCGGATTCAGGCGGAGTTTCAGTTTGATGGGCTGCCTAATGTCGGAGCCATATGGCGTACGGTTGCCTTTCTAGGCGACGAAAGTTCTAACGCCAAACTTACGGAGGATTTCGATCGACTTCCGTCCAAAGATCAGTCAGATATCATCGAAAAGGTACGGTTATCGGTGCGCTCTCCAGAAAGTTTGGCTGAAGCCAAGATTAAGAGGGCTATTGAGGATGTGTATCACAAGAGAAGAATTGATGAGGCATTGCAGGACATCATTTCCTTGCAGGCACCAGGTGAGATATCCATAGGCTCTCGCGAGAAGAAGGGACAAGAGGAGGTAATGGGGAGCTACGGTGGCGACTCTTGGGGTACTGGTCGTCGTAGGGACGTGATCCGAACAGTTTGGTTTTTGAAGGTTGGCGGTAGGGAGATCGATGGCTTTTTGCCATCAGAGAAATCTATCGGTGGTGTTTCCTTTTTCGTTGACGAAGCCGAGTGCAAGGGCAGGACAGCTCAACAGGTCTGTGACAGACTTCTCGAAAGCAGAAGAGAGACATTGCTCGTTTACTTAGAGCAGGTTCGAGTAGCGAGGACCATTCCTAACGATAGTCGGATCTATGATTTGTCGCCGGAGGAGTGGACTGAGCGGTATGTCAAGTCTCTGGAGAGCCTGCAGGCCGAAGTTCGGCAGAATTGGCAAAAGGAGGAGAGTGAAAAACTGCAGCAATTGCGTCTGGAGCGAGAGATTTACGAGACTGCGGTAGTGCATCTGAAAAAGGCTCGTGAGGATGTGTCGGTTGCCGAGCAGCGTGCCAAAATCAATCGGGTAAATTTGGACGAATTGAGCAGGCCTAACTGGGGAAAGATCGGCTACGAATCTTCTGAAGAAATGGATGAACATGCGGACGAAATGGAACGGTATTCCTTAGCGATAGGGGAGCTGGTGACCAAACGGCTTCGGGAGCGCGGGGAGACGGAGGTTGCCGCAGTCAAGTCCAAGGAGGCGGTTCAAGTGGAGTCGCGTGAGATTGTGGAGGGGCCAGCCTCGCCGGCACCCTGTTTCTTCATGGCATCAGCCAGGATAGGTTTGAGGCTTACGGACGCAAGCCAGGTGAGGGCTTCGGTCTGCGAGTTGCCGGGCAATCTTTGTACCTGCCCGGCGGCCGGTCGGTGGTCGGTATGGCTTTTCGGAGCATAAAAAGCAGGTATCAAACGAATATCTTTACCGTCGGACTGTCTCCGGTTGGAGGTCAAAGAATTCCGACCAGTGTTGACAGGGGCGGCGCGGAGTTGTTGGCTCTGGTGGACGAACCGGACCGATGGCAGGTTGGCTGGACGGAAAAAAAGGACGGACGACCATTCAATTACTGCCTAGCCAACGTCAAGGGCGTCACCTGCGTAAGTTCGGATGGGTATGTTTCTAATGATAAGGGCTGGGACAGGGATGATGGACAGGGGCCGACTGCCGAAGAAGTGTTGGTGGCACATGGACTTTCTGTTGACGAAGTTCGAACGTCAGAATCGGGTGAAACTGGCGAGGATGAGGAGGCGATGAGGTTGCGTGATGGTGAAAGTTTAGCTGTCCCGAATGGTCGGGATGCCGTAACACCGGAGTCTCGGAAGATCGATGCACACGAAGCCGATAGGTTTAAGGCGGAAGCACTGGATAAGTTGAGCCTAGTTGAAGCCGTGCTTAAAGCGATGCCAGAGCAAGACAAAAGAGCTTCAAAGAAGATTCCAGCCCTTTTAAGGGAGGTGGTTGAAATGAGAAACTCCCTTGAACAAAAGGCTATTAGAAATGAGTCGGCAAAAGATCGGGCAGAAAATAGGGTCAGTGATTTTATGGAGAGAATGAGGACTCTGTCCCGCTCAAACAGCGCCGCTTCGTCAGGAATGGAGGATGTGGAGGGCAGCTGGTATGACAGACTGTTTGAACTTTGGTCTGAGGTTCCGCAGGCAGTCGTTGCGGAGACTGAAGGTTTTGACCTCAAAGACAAACACGGTGAGTTAGTCGCGTCTGTCAGAAGGAGGCTTCTTGAAGAGATCGGCAATCTTCAGGCCGGGGGAAAGCTTGATTTGAAGAGTTTGATCGACGACGAAGCAGAATCACTGTTGGAGTAGTTTGGGATCGCTTTTCATTCGGACGGTCGGTGTCTCGATGACATCGCCTCCGACGGTTTTTTGGCCAAGCATTTTTTTTGGAGTCAGATATTGCTTTGTGCCTTTTCTGTCATTTCAGGCCGAGACTTTTTTCTGTCATCTCGAAATCGCATTCCTTCTTAAATTGTCATCCCGGAATCACAACCCTTCTTATTATGTCATCCCGGACCTGATCCGGGATCCAGGGTCCGATCTTTTTTCTTCTTGGTCCCAGCTCTCCGCCCGGGACGAAAATGTTTTGTCTGTTATTTCAATCCTTTTTACGTATCTGTTGTCACGGAACTGCATTCCTTCTTAGCTTGTCATCTCGGGCCGAGACCCGGGATCCACGATCCGATCCGATCCGATCTATTTGCGGGACCGTCCCGAAGGGGGTCCGGGGCGCGAGCCCCGTCCCATCGCGGAGCGGAGCCGGGGGTCTGGGGGAGAGGATCTTCCCCAGTTGAAGAGAATCAATCTAGGTTTTTATGGAGATGAAATCTCCATAAACTGAAAAGGGGTTCTGGGTTTTGGGTCAAGGTCGAGCCGCAGGAGAGGCCTGAACTGCTTCAGGCCGATACAGCGAGACCGGCGGCGATGTTCACCCGATCCGATCTCCGCCCGTCCGAGCATGACGGAGGTGCCGGGGCGTAAGCGAGACGTTCCGGAGGACGCCGCGAACGCAAGGCCGAAGGCCGCGTCGGAGCGGCGAGTCGAGCGC
>MNWN01000033.1 GCA_001872545.1 Parcubacteria group bacterium CG1_02_58_44 | reverse complement strand
TGGCTTCCTTATTGGGGGTTTTGCTCAAAAAATGTTCGAACATCAATCAAAAAACACCGCCACTGAAAGTTGGCCCCCAGTACGCTGTGGGAACCGGCTTTCAGTAGACCGAAGGTGGGATGAGAACGGGTTGAGAGTGAGGCCGGGAGCGCCCGTCTAGGTGCGACGGGCTGAACGTCGGCCGGTCCTAGCCGGCGCAGGACCGGACGCAACCCAGGCAAGGAAGCGGTCCGGTCTATCTGGACCGGACTGCGACGCGAAAATTCCACCCCCTCCGCCATCGCCTCGCCGCAGCTCGGCTATAGCGTAATGAAGTCCGCCTGACGAGCTAAGGCTGATCCTCGAAACACTATTGATGTCTTACTTTTATGGACCAACTTTCACTTCCACAGGAACTGGATTCGGTGGTCGGCTCCGAGAGCAGGGATTTTGCCGTTATGGCGAAGCGCACTCGACCCATTGGGAAGTCTTTGCCGTTGGTAACAGTCGGTGCGTTCTGTATTGCAATTTCTGTCTTCGTTTCCTGGATTTTTTTCGGTCAGATTTTGGAGGGTGGCGAGGCACATTTCAAGATCAATGGAGTTGCCACCTCCGCCAGTCTCGAAAACTTTGGTCCGGCCTTGATGCCGTCATTTGTTTTAGGTTTTTTTGCTTTGTTTGGAGTCGTACTGCTGGGATCCGGCATTTACTCCCTTTTCGGTAAGGGCGGATACTTCGTCGGCACGCCGACCAGGTTGATCCATTTTCGAAACAAAAACGTCAGGTCAATTGACTGGGAACAGTTTTCCGGGGACATTGAATTGAGCAACCGCGGACGGAGCGGAGATCTGTCTATTCAACTGAGGACCGGCCGCATGGTCAGGCGAAAGAACGGTCCGGACAGATATGTTCCTGAGGTGATTTACCTTTCGGGCATACCGAATGTGTTTGAGATCGAAAGTGTCTGTCGAAAGAGAATCAAAGAAAACGATCCGACACCCTAACCAGCTGGGGTTTGATTGATGGATAAGTCTTTTTTATTCATGACATCGCCATGTCCAACACACTTATCAAAAATCTCAGCCAACTCTCCAAATCGGACGTGAGGATCGCCGGAGGGAAGGGGGCGGCGCTCGGGGAGCTGATTCGGGCGGGACTTCCCGTGCCTCCCGGCTTCGTGGTCACTACCGACGCCTTTGATCGATTCGCGGAGACGGACGGGTTGAACGTCGAGATCAATGCGGCCCTAGACGGCATTGACTCCAGGGAGATGCACACCATCGAAGGTGCTTCCGAGAAGATTATGGCCATGATCCTTTCGAGGGAAATATCCGAGGATCTGGGTGCAGAAATCACGCTCGCCCATACAGGACTGAACACCGAGTTCGTGGCAGTCCGTTCTTCGGCCACCTCGGAGGATTCGGCCACGGCTGCCTGGGCCGGCCAGCTGGACAGCTATCTCAACACGACAAGGGAAACGCTTTTGGAGAATGTCAGGAAATGCTGGGCTTCCCTGTTCACTCCGCGGGCCATCTTCTATTGGCTTGAGCGCGGGCTGGGCAAGGACAGGATTTCCGTCGCGGTGGTCGTGCAGAAGATGGTCGACAGCGAGAAGTCCGGGGTCGCCTTCTCTGTCCATCCCGTGACGCAGAACGAGAATCAGCTGATCATCGAGGCAGGCTTCGGTCTGGGGGAGGCGATAGTCTCGGGCACGGTCACTCCGGACAGCTATATCGTGGACAAGCGCGGGCTCAGAATTCTGGATATCAGCGTCAACGAGCAGACCAAGGCCATGTATCGGAACGCGGGAGGCAGAAACGAATGGCTGGAGCTGGGGGAGAGGGGTAGGACTCAGGTGCTGTCCGAGCAGGAGATTGTCGCCCTGTCCGAACTGACGGTCAGGATCGAGGACCATTTCGGTTTCCCTTGCGATATAGAATGGGCCGAGGAAGGCGGCAGTTTCTACGTCGTCCAGAGCCGACCGATCACTACTCTCGACAAGAAGAGTAATTAGTTCGAACTGTCGGACCTGAAGGATCTTGAGTACTGGGCTGAGGAATACAGGCTTCCACTTTTTCTGTTCAGCAACAGTCAGAGTACTTTTGAGGATGATCTTCTGTGCGTCTGTCGAGACAACACGATAAGGCTTTTTGCTTTAGGAGGTCGAACCAGGTCAGACAGAGAAAGCGGTCGCGAACGTTTCGTCAGTCAGGAAGACCTGGAGGAATTTGCCCAGGAAGCCAAGCTGACGATTGACGAGATGGACGGTTTCGTCAGCCGGACCGTCAGCGAGGAACTGGGGAAGTTGTCCGACGGGCGGCTGTTCATGCTGTTCGACGACTGCCTGAACGTCCTGAACAGGTTCGGTCAGGTCTACGGAAAGACAGAGCCGGTTTATTTTGGGGGAACAGGGAGAGTAGAGGTCGAAAGGCCGGACAGCTTTTTGAAATCGATCGCGGAGTACAGGTTCTCTCTCAAGGAGAAAAGTCGGGCGTTGTTTCGGTTGCTGCTGGACGTCATCCTGAAGGAGATGGCCGTTAGGTTTGGCCTGCCTGTCGACGATCTCTGTTTCTATACCATGGACGAGCTGGTGTCGTTGATAGATACCGGTCAGAAAATCGAAATTCAGGAAAGGAGGGCCGGTTACGTTTTGTGGAAGTCGCACGGGGAGAAGAGGATTTTTTCCGGTGAAAGGTTTGGGGAGATAGAGAGATACGTCGACGAACGAATGATGTCCGGGCAGGAGGATGGGGTTCTGACTGGCTCGGTCGCGTTTGGTGGTAAGGTTCGCGGTCGGGTCAGAATCTTGCGGCACGACAAGAAAGACATTTCGAAGGAGGTGGAGAAATTCGTCGAGGGCGACATTCTGGTTACCGAGATGACTCGACCGGATACGGTCCTGGCCTGTGGAAAGGCGTCGGCCATCGTTACGGACGAAGGTGGAGTGGTCTGTCATGCGGCGATCGTCGCCCGCGAGCTCAAGAAGCCCTGTATAGTCGGAACCAAGATCGCTACTCGGGTATTGAAGGATGGTATGATAGCGGAAGTCGATGCAGATCGAGGGATTGTGAGGGTGATTGGTAGTTGACGTGTCACAGGTCATCGTGAATGTGCTTTTTGAGGTGCTAAGTTAAACCAAATAGATATGCCGTTCGGAGAGAGTTCAGGCCGGCCGTCGTCGGAGGCAGAGGCATTCGTGCAGACGGAGGCAACGGGCGCCGACGTCGTGGAGGAAACGGAACCAGAAGTTGACCGTCAGGAGCGGATTCGCGATCTGAAGCTGTGTCTTGCTGAATACCTGGAGTTGAAGTCGCCGGAGGATGCCGAGAGGATCACGTTCGTCCGGGCTGCCGACCTGTCGGAGGAGTTCGGCGAGCAGTTTCGTTTCTTGAACGACGAGCGCCTGAATGAGGCACTTGTCGCTGTGGTGCCCGATGAGCTGTGGCATAAGGGCGGACAACCATCCGAGTCGTCGGCTGACCGAGGTATGATTTTGTTTCGTGGCGGCTACTACGATGGAGAAGAAGACGGGGCACGCGATCCGTCAGCCTGGATGACGCATGAGCTGGCTCACTGCCAGCGTTCGATTGACGTTGGAGACGACGGATATAACCAGGAGTCCGAGATGCAGGTTTTTGACGACCTCGGACCGGATACCTATCCCAACAACCGGGTCGAGGAGCAGGCCTTTGGTCGGCAGTTCGCCTACCTGAAGGCCAAGAAGGTCGGACGTGAGAAGATCACGGAATTACTAGGGGAACACTACGGACCGGACGACTTCAGGTTTTTGGACCGAATTTTGGATAGGGTTTACGGAAGCTGAGGCTGTCGGTCCGCACAGTCGACAAAAAAAACGACACCCCGAGTGGGGTGTCTTTGGTTGAAAAGTTTTCGCCGCAGAAAGCTGCAGAGCTTCGGCGGATTTCGGTCTGGCCTAGCGCACCAGGACGAACTTGCGTTCGAAGCAGAAGGTCGCACAGCCGATAGGGATTACTTTAGGCAAAAGTATCACCATTTGTTCCAGCTTGTCGAGTCCTGACTCGTCTCCAATTTGGGCAAAGGCCAGATAGTAGGTGACAGCCGTCCTGACGACCCGGTAGGCTTCGCGCCAACCGTCTTCCCACTGCTTTTCGTGACATTCGGTTCGTCTGACGGCATTTCTCAGGCCGCTGCACAGTCGCGTTCCAAGCAGGTCGTGAAATTTATGCTCCAGGCTTACGAGTGACATGCAGCGATGCTGAATTTTCCGGCAGTACCTGTCGGTTAGAGCAAAATTTGTTTTATGGTCGACCTCTCCCGAGAGAAAAGCAGCAAGCACTTTTCTGTAGAACTCAGTAGATATGCAGCGTGATTTAGGAAATGGCCCAGTTGTCATTGATATACGAAATATTTCGGTCCGCCAATTGTCGAGTGCCATGCCTAGTGCTAACTGAATGTCTTCGTCTGGCACATGATTGTCGGACGACAGTAGGTACATTTCCCCTTCAGCTTTGACAATGAGCGGATTTAGGACGGAGATGACTCTGCTGGCTCTTTTGGGCCCCACACCTTCGAGTAGAACCCTACGAACTTCTTGTCGACTGATATTGTCCATCTTTGATGTCCTCCCAGTCGCTATTTCAGCGGCCGCTCTTAAGATACCCTTATGTTCACCGTTGTCAACTCTGAACGGTGACTTCGGTCGGTGGCATGGACAGTGATTTTGAGGTATGATGTACCTGCCGTCCGAAGCGGCTTAACGTAGAAATATGGCCGAGAACAGCGAAGAAACGCTCGAGGGTGTCATTCTCCAGTGGGAGGTCGACGAGTCAAAGCGCTATCATCGGGGACGGTTTTGGTATGCGGGCATGATCCTGGTCGGACTGGCGCTCTTGATCTATGCCGTGGCTTCTGCTAACTTTCTGTTCGCGCTCCTAATACTGATGTTCGCTCTGGTCATCTACATCACCGCCCTGCGTGCTCCGACAAAGGTGGCGGTCGAGGTGACCGACGACGGGATAACCGTCGGCGGAGTTCGGTTTTCCTATCGGGACATCAACCGGTTTTGGTTCGTCTATGAGCCACCCGAGGTGAAGATGCTTTACTTGGGACTCGAGGGAGCCATTAGGCCATGGCTGCCGGTGCCGCTTGACCAGCAGAACCCGAACGAAGTGCGAAGCATTTTGGGTAGGTACCTGCCGGAAGATTTGACCGAGAACAGCGAGCCGGTTACTGATTTTCTCGGTCGGATATTTAAGCTTTAGGAGCGTACAAGGATATACGGGTGCCCGTAGCTCAGTTGGATAGAGCGCAACCCTGCGGAGGTTGAGGTCGGACGTTCGAGTCGTCCCGGGCACACCACCCCATTCGATTTGATTCCCTTTTATGGGAAGTCGAGTCTATTGGGGTGGTTTTTTTGTTGGAGTCAAATCTTGATTTTTAGCCTTAACAGGCTCGCACTTTTTTTGCTTCTGGGTCCCGGATCAAGGTCGAGCCGCAGGGGAGGCCTGAACTGCTTCAGGCCGACACGGCGAGACCGGCGAGGCGATGGTCCGGTCGTCCGACCGGACCCGCCGAGTCGCCGGGACGACAAAGGTGTTTAATGACGGTTTTGTCACTAATAAATGTCATCCCGGGCCGAGACTATTCTTTGCTGTCGTCCCGGAATTGCGATTCCTTTTAGTCGGCAGTCTCAGACTTTTAACGCAACGAGCCTGTTGAACACTTCGTCCGGTTTGAGATAGTCGAGTACCTGTCTCGGCCTGTCGTTGAGCTGGCGCTGTACCCGCTTCAGTTCACGGGTCGGTACCGTCCTGAAGTCCGTTCCTCTGGGGAAGTACTGCCGGATGAGCCCGTTGGTGTTCTCGTTCGTCCCGCGCTGCCATGGCGATGCCGGATGGGCGAAATACACCTTGATCCCCGTCTCCTTCGTGAAGCGCGCATGGCCGCTCATTTCTTTCCCC
>MNWN01000011.1 GCA_001872545.1 Parcubacteria group bacterium CG1_02_58_44 | reverse complement strand
CCGTCACGTCTTCACTCACAAGGCCAGGCCAGTCGAGAACGGACGCGTGGAGCGTAGTCACCGTACCGACGAGCAGGAGTTCTGGTCCGAGGGCGGACACGGCACGACCGTCACTGAGCTCCGCGGGAGCTTCGCCCGTTACATGGCCATGTACAACAACGAGCGTCCGCATTGGGCGCTCGGAGGAAAAACACCAACTGAGGTGCTTGCTGCTTATTCACTTAACTGACCGTGCCACAATTGTTGACCGGATACATGGGCTTGACATATCCGATCAAAAGTGTTAAGTTGGCCTGTCATGCGCTTAAGTAGCACCACTGACAGAAGGAGGAGGACATGAAAAAGGTACTGTTTTGGGCCGGAATCGGCCTGGTCGCGTTCGCTGTCCTGGTGGTGGTCGTTGGACTGGTCCGACGACCACCGCGGTCGCGTGGCGACAATCAGGTCGCTCAGACGGCCGAACCGGAACCCACGGCCGATCCGGCTCCCACCGACGACAGCTCGGCCGAAGCGGAACCCGCGGCCGAACCGGCTCCCACCGACGAGAGCCCGACGGCCGAAGCGGAACCCGCGACCGATCCGCCGGCCCCGGCCGACGACGGAAACATCCTAGGACAAACCGAGACCTCAATTACCATATCCGGTATCGAGGTCGAGGGACAGGGTAATGCCTCGATATCCATCGAAGGCAATACCTTGGTGACGAACTCACCTTCTCGGGTGACGTTCGTCCAACCGGCTCCAGGCACGGAGCCGGCCAATGGAACCGCGGTCGTCGACCGTGGCGCCCCACTCTCCAGGATCGTAATCGACCGGTCAGGTCAGCCGACCACGGTCACCCTGGAGAACGGCGAGCTGGTCCGACGAGGACCAGCTCATGTCACCTTCGAGGTGACGTCCGTATCGCCGCCGCAATAGCGATAGCGAGAAGAAGCGCTGCTGCAATGGCGGCGCACGAACAAAAGACTTAGAAAACCCCGAGGCTAGCCTCGGGGTTCCTTTTTTCTACAATCAAAAAGCTGCCCAAACCGCCCACCTCCCCGGGACTTGAACTTTATTCCAGCTTCGTCTATATTGTCCTTGCTGTTAAATGGACCGGTGGTGTAGCCCGGTTAACACGTCTCCCTGTCACGGAGAAGATCGAGGGTTCGAATCCCTTCCGGTCCGCCAGTATCTGATTTTGAACGGCCGTCCTTAGTGGGGTCACGGAGAAGATCGAGGGTTCGAATCCCTCCCTCTCCGCCACATATATTTAACGACCGCCGAAAGGCGGTCGTTTTGGAAGATCAAGGCGGAGAGGAGCGGGCCAACTGCTTGGCCCGCGCGAGGGATCGAACGCCGGAGCGATGTCCCGCCGACTCTGCTGGGAGGCGGGACCGCGAGGCGGTGGCCAGGCCGAGCCGGCGGAAGACGACGAGAGCCGAGGCCGAATCCCTTCCGGTCCGCCAGGCAAAAGCGCGCCCAACGGCGCGTTTTTGCATAAAAATATTTGTCATCCCGGAATTGCGAGCGCAGTGAGCAATATCCGGAATCCACGATTCCGATCTTTCTGCTTCTGGGTCCCGGGTCTCGGCCCGGGACGACAAGAGAGAAGGAAGGCTAACTCACGAAAAGCATTTGTCGTCCCTCACTCAAGGTTGGTCATCCTAGAACCACGCCCCTTCTTAATCTGTCATCCCGGAATTGCGAGCGCAGCGAACAATATCCGGGATCCAGAATTCAATCCTTTCTGCTTCTGAGTCCCGGGTCTCGGCCCGGGACGACAAGAGAGGGTTAGGTCCCGGCTCGGAGGACGGGACGACAAGGGGTTGCTTCTGGGTCCCGGATCAAATCCGGGACGACATAGTAGAGTTTACGGGACGACAAAAAAGTCTGAATCCCAATCAAATCTTTTGACTCTTACGTCTAACGATCATACTCTCGGTCTCCTCTCCCGCTTCAGCCGTTCCTCGAACTTTCGCAGCCGCACCGACGTCTTGAGCACCGTATCCGGATTGAGTGAGATACTGTCGATCCCCTCCCGCACCAAAAACTCGGCGAACTCCGGATAGTCCGACGGGGCCTGACCGCAAATGCCGATCTTGACCCCCTGCTGCTTGGCAGTACGGATCACCGAACGAATCGACTCCAATACGGCCGGATTGCGCTCGTCGTACAGATGGCTGACCAACTCCGAATCGCGGTCCACTCCCAAAGTCAGCTGGGTCAGGTCGTTCGAGCCGATGCTGAACCCATCAAACACCTCGGCAAACTTGTCGGCCAAAATAACATTCGACGGAATCTCGACCATGACGTAAACCCGCAGCCCGTTCTTGCCGCGCTTCAGCCCGGCCTTGGCCATGGTCTTGAGGACCTGCTTTCCCTCCTCCGGCGTCCGACAGAACGGAATCATCACCACCACGTTCGTGAGTCCCATGACCTCCCGGACCCGACGGAAGGCCTCGCATTCGAGCAGGAAGGCCGGCTCGTACTTCGGACCGTAGTAGCGCGACGCGCCGCGCCAGCCGATCATGGGGTTGGACTCTTCCGGCTCGAACGTCCGACCACCGATCAGTCCGGCGTACTCGTTGGACTTGAAGTCCGAGGACCGGACGATCACGTCGTTGGGCCAGAACGCCGCCGCCAGCCGACCGATACCCTCGGCTAATCTACTAATGAAAAACTCCTCGCGACTGTCATAGGCCAGGGTCAGCTCGTCTATGGCCCGACGGTCCTTAGTCCCCAATTGGTCGTAGTGAAGCAAAGCCAACGGATGGGCCTTGATGAAATTGGTGAAGATAAACTCGGTCCGGGCCAGACCAACGCCGGCGTTGGGAATGAACGAGAACTCGAAGGCCAGGTCCGGCTCGCCGACGTTCATCATGACCTGCGTCTGGGGTTTCTTGAAACCGCGCAGTTTGGTCCGCTTCACCTCGAACGGCAGCAGGCCGGCGTAGATCCGTCCGTCCTCCCCCTCGGCGCAGGAGACCGTCACCTCCTGACCGTCCTTCAGCGTCGAAGTGGCACCGCTCACGCCGACCACCGCCGGCGTTCCCAACTCCCTGGAGACGATCGCCGCATGGCAAGTTCGACCTCCGCTCTCGGTGATGATCGCCGATGCCCTCTTCATGATCGGTACCCAGTCCGGATCGGTCATCTCGGTCACCAGCACCTCGCCGGTCCGGAACTTCGACATGTCGCCGGCGTTCCTGACGATTCTGACCTTACCCTGTCCGATTCTGAAACCGACCGAAAGACCGCTGACCAAAACCCGTCCCGATTCCTTGAGACGATATTCCTCGAGTACGTTGTGGTCGCGCTCGGACTGCACCGTCTCCGGCCTGGCCTGCACGATGAAAAGCTCTCCGGTCTGTCCGTCCTTGGCCCACTCGATATCCATCGGCTGATCATGTCCGACCAGCCGCGAGTAATACTGTTCGATCACGACTCCCCATTCGGCCAGCTGCAGAACCTCGTCGTCGGTCAGACAGAACAGACGCCGTTTTCTGGCCGGAACCGGAACTTCCCGCACCGGCGAGTCGCCCTTGGCCGCATACTCGATCCTGGTCTCCTTGTCGCCGATGTCCTTGCCCACGATCGGCCGCTTGCCCTCCAGGAGCGGCGGCTTGAAGACGAAGTACTGGTCGGGATTGACCTTGCCCTGCACCACGCTCTCGCCCAGACCGTAGGCGGCGTTGATCAGCACCACGTCACGGAAGCCGCTCTCGGTGTCGACTGTAAACATTACGCCGGCCGAGGCTAAGTCAGAACGAACCATCTTCTGCACACCAACCGACAGCGCAACCTTAAGATGGTCGAAGCCCTTCTCCTGCCTATAGGCGATGGCCCGGTTGGTGAACAGCGAGGCGAAGCAGCGACGCACCGCGTCGAGCAGCGCCGTCTCGCCGCGCACGTTCAGGAAGGTCTCCTGCTGCCCGGCGAAGGATGCACCCGGCAGGTCCTCGGCCGTGGCCGACGAACGAACCGCCACGTCACAGTCGTTCGTCCCGTACTTGGCCGACAGTCTGTGATAAGCGGTCAGGACGGACTTGGTCAGGTCGGCCGGCATCTCGGCCTTCAGGATCATCTCGCGTACGAGCTTCCCGCGCTTGGCCAATTCCTTGACGTCGGTCGCGTCCAATCCCTTCAGTGCGGCAGCGATCCTGTCGCGCAGGCCGGCACCGTCGATGAAATGCCAATAGGCATCTGAGCCCACGGCGAATCCGTCGGGAACCTTGACCCCGCGCCGGGACAGATGACGGAACATCTCCCCCAACGAGGCGTTCTTGCCGCCGACCAGTCCCACGTCGCCCATGTCCAGCTTGCCGAACGGATATACGAACCGGCCGACCGGTCTCCTCCTACCGCTCCGTCTCTTTCCTTTTTTCGTCATACGGTTCTGATCTCGACCAAATTAACGTTCCCCGAAACGCCGACCGGCTCGCCGGCCACGACGATGATCTTGTCGCCGGTACGAACCATCTTTTTCTTCTTCAGGTATCCGAGCGAACGGTCCACGAGCTCCTCGACGGTGCTGCAGTGCGGCAGCAGGAACGGTCTTACGCCCCAAGACAGGTTCATCTGATTCCTGATCCGGTCGTTCGGGACGACCACGACGATCGGCATCTCCGGCCGGTAGCGGCTGACGATACGTCCGGTATCCCCGGACAGCGAAGCGGCCAGGATCAGCTTGGCCTCTACGCTCCTGGCCAGCATGTTGGCCACCTCAGACACGGCCTGGTCGGTGTCCTGGTGCGGATACTGCCGTCCGATCTCGATGTCGTCGTAGTCGGACTTCTCGGTCTCACAGATGATCCTGGACATCGTCTCCACGGACTCGAGCGGATACTTGCCGCTGGCCGACTCGCCGGACAGCATGACCGCGTCAGCGTGGTCGATGACCGCGTTGGCCACGTCCGACACCTCGGCCCGCGTCGGACGGGGATTCCTGATCATAGAGTCGAGCATCTGAGTCGCGACGATGACCGGCTTGGCGGCTTCGAGGCACAGGTCGATGATCCTCTTCTGAATTAGCGGCACCTCCTCGGCCGGCATCTCGATGCCCAAGTCGCCGCGCGCGATCATGATCCCGTCCGCCGCCTCGATGATCTCGGCGATATTCCTGATCGCCTCGTGCTTCTCGATCTTGGCGATGATCCGAATCGACGGCTCGGCACCCGAGACCTTACTGCCTTCCCTTTCCAGCTCTTTGATCAGATAGCGGAGGTCGTAGATCTCCTTGGCGTTGCGGACGAACGACAGTGCCACCCAGTCGACCTTCTGCGTTACTCCGAAAGCGATGTCCTCGCGGTCCTTGTCGGTGATGGCCGGTATCGACAGCGTGGCGGTCGGTAGGTTTATGCCCTTGTGTGAGGTCAGCACGCCCCCGGTCACGACCTGGCAGGCGATGTCGCGGCCGCTGACTCCGGTCACCTTGATGTCCATCAGGCCGTCGTCCAAGAGCAGCCGGTCGCCGAGCTTCACGTCACCGTGCAGTCCGTCGTAGGTCACGCCGATACGGTCGACTCCGTGGTCCGGATCGGTCGTGAGCACGACCTGCTTCCCGGACTCGAGCTTCACACCGCCCTCCGGCAGGTCGCTCACCCTGACCTTCGGCCCCTGCAGGTCCTGAATGACGGCGATCGGCTCGCCGGTTTCCTCGGCCACCTGACGTATGGACCCGATCAGGGCCGCATGCTCGTCGTGGCTGCCATGGGAAAAGTTCAGCCGGGCGACGTTCATGCCGGCCCGGACCATCTTCGAGATCATCTCCGGATCCGTCGACGACGGACCGATAGTGCAAATTATCTTGGTGTGCTTTTTCTGCCGCATATCACGTGAACCGAATCCGAAGTTAATACCCAAAAGATAACAAAAATGAGCCCTAAGGCCCAATTGTCCGACGGCGATCCGTCGACGCGAAATTTTTATTTCCGAAATTTTGACGGCTTCTCCTTCAGGCTGCTCCGTCTGACCAGTCGGTCCAGCTCCTCACGAAAGTTCTCCACGTCCTCGAATGACCTGTAGACCGAAGCGAACCGGATGTAGGCGACGGAATCGAACTGCCGCAGGTGCTGCATGACTATCTCGCCGATCTCACTGCTCGTGACCTCGCTCCGGCGCAGGCGCTGGATGTCGCGTTCGATCAGGCCCAACAGCGAACGGAACCCGTCTGCCTCGCAGGCCCGTTTCTCCAGCGCTCTCCTGAGGCCCGACTCCAGCTTGCCGCGCATGTACGGCTCCCTACGGCCGTCGCCCTTCACGACCGAAAGCTCGAGCAGCTCGACTCCCTCGACGGTCGAAAAGCGAAAGTCGCACCTGACGCACTCGCGCCGACGTCTCACGGACACGCCGTCCGAAGAGACCCGCGAGTCGATCACTTTGGTTTCTTCATTGGAGCAGACCGGACACTTCATCTGCTTGGCGGCTACTTATTACGGCATCTTCCGCCTGATGAAGGCCGGAATCTCCAGATCTTCCTCCCCTCCGACGGCGACGGCCGGCTGACGACCGGTCTCGTTTTCATCTTCCGCGTCTCGAACCGGACGCCTGACGAAGGCTCCCAATCCGTTCGAAGGTCCCCCGAAACCGACGCCTTCCGTCGACGTCTCCGCATCCTCCTTCTCTTCGGACAGGTTCTCGACGGTCGGGCTCCTGCGGACGACGGACAGCCGTTCCGACGCCTTCTCCTGGGACGATCCGAATCTCTCCGAAGAGAAGGGATTCGCTTCCTTGTCGCCCTTGAGCTTACTCGAACGGTCCGCATCGAAGCCGGTAGCGATCACGCAGACCTTGACCTCATCCTTCAGGCTCTCGTCTATGACCGCACCGAAGATGACCCTAGCCTCAGGATCGGCCTTGCCGGTTATCACCTTTGAGGCCTCGTCGAACTCGTGCATCGACAGGTCGACGCCGCCGGTAATGGTAAACAGGATGCCCTTGGCCCCCTCGATCGACATCTCGAGCAGCGGACTGGAGATGGCCTGTTTGGCGGCGGTAATGACCCGATTCTCGCCGGTGGCCACGCCGATGCCCATCAGTGCCGAACCTGTGTTCTGCATGATCGCCTTCACGTCGGCGAAGTCGACGTTGACCAGTCCAGGCACGGTGATGATCTCCGAGATGCTCTGGACGCCCTGACGCAGCACGTCGTCAACCGCCTCGAAGGCATCGACCAGCGAAGTCTTCTTGTCGATGACCGAAAGCACCCGGTCGTTCGGTATGGCGATGATCGTATCGACCTGGGCGACCAAGCTGTCGAACGCCCTCTCGGCGATTTTCTTCCTCTGGACACCCTCGAAGGAGAACGGTCTGGTCACCACGGCCACAGTCAGCGCACCGCAGTCTCGGGCAATCTCGGCGATGGTCGGCGAAGCTCCGCTGCCGGTTCCGCCGCCCAAACCACAAGTTATAAAAACCATGTCGGCACCGTTCAACGCCTCGCGAATCTCGTTCTGGTTCTCCTCGGCTGACTGCTTGCCGATGTCCGGATTCATCCCCGCACCCAGTCCGCGCGTCACGGACTTGCCAAGCTGGATCTTTTTTGGGGCCACGGAATTATGCAGGGCCTGGACGTCCGTGTTGGCGACAATGAACTCGACGCCCTTGATCTTGGACCTGATCATCCGGTTGATGGCCGAACCGCCAGAACCGCCAACACCAATCACCTTTATCTTGGCGAACGATTCGATTGCCGGCTTTACTTCTGCCATAGACTTGTGATTAACGGCGGCCCCGGCACCCGAACTTCGGCACCGAACGAGACCTCCCCATAGAATCTCAAAACACAGGGTAAGAGTATGGGAGAAGAGAACCAGTCGTCAAGCGATTTTGAACTAAAAATGAACAAAAAAGGTATTCGCAGACCCAAACTGACGAACGGCCGCTTTTTCGTCAGACAAAAAACAAAACCGACGCCTGTCGCATCGGTCCATACCCAACTGGTCAGCAGTCGACCTATGACGTCTGACCGAACAGCTTTCTTATTCCCTTAGACATCAGGTCCATCGGCCGATAGCGAGACAATAGTCCTCCTCGCCTGGTTTCCGGCGGCAGATCGTTGATGCCCCACTGCACCAACCCAATGGCAGTCGAGAAAGACAGGTCGTTGACCCGGTCGGTTATGCTGGTCATTCCGACCGGAAAGCCCAATGACACCGGCAAACGCAGCTTCTCCTTGGCCAACTCGACCAGGCCAGGCAACTTGGCGCCGCCGCCGGTCAGTACGATTCCGGCCGGCAGCAGGCCGCTTCGACCGACGGTCTTAAGCTCCTTGTCGACCTTCTCCAGAAGTTCCTCGCACCTAGCCTCAACGATCTGGGAAACATAGCGCAGGGAGATCTCCTCACTGTCCTGAACGCCCATCTCCTTCAGGTCGATCAGGTCACCCTTACCGAAACTCTTCGGCGTTGCCGATGCGTGCTGCAGCTTGACCCGCTCGGCAGTGTCGATGGAAGTGCGCAGGCCGATGGCAATGTCGGCCGTCACGTGATCCGAACCGAGAGGGATCATTCCGATGTGCAGCAGGTCACCATGCTCAAAGACCGCCAGATTGGTCGATGCGCCACCGATATTGACGACCGCCACTCCAAGCTCCTTCTGACGAGAGGTCACGACCACTTCGGATGCGGCCAACGCACCGAGCACTAACTTCTCTATGTTCACGCCGGTACGATAGACGCATTTGGTAAGATTCCTGATATGTGACGACAGGCCCTGAATGATCTGCGTATTGACCTCCAACCTGATACCTGACATTCCGACCGGATCCCTGACGTCGGTCTGACCGTCGACGGCAAACGACTTGGGGATGACGTGAATGATCTCATAGTTGACCGGGGTCGCCACGGTCTGCGCCGCATCGACCGCCCGTTCGACATCCTTGTCCCTGATCTCTCCGTCCGGACGGGAGACGGCCACGACTCCCCTGCTTTCCAACATGCTCACATGCGGACCGGAGACTGAAACCCAAGCCGAACCGAAAGGCATTCCGGTCATGCGTTCTACCTTCTCGATGCAGGCCGAAACAGAAGATACGGCATCCTCGATCGAGTTGATGATGCCGCGATTGATGCCTTCGGACACGGTTTCGGCTGCCCCAATTATGTGGACCTGACCCCTATCAGCGTTCGGCATCTTCTGACCGACCGCAATCCTGACCGCAGTCGAGCCTATGTCTATTCCTGCAAACAATGAATCGTCCGCCATAGTATCCGACGTAGTGCCTTAACCGAACAGCTCGTTCGTCAGGTGTGGCCATAGTATAAGCAGTCCCACCAGAATCGCAGCCATGGAGGCCAGCAGTACCGTTCCGGCCATGATGTCCTTAACTTCCTGCACATGCATGTGCACTCTAGGCTTGAGCAGATCGGCAACCCGTTCAAAAATACTGTTCATCAATTCTAGCACGAGGATAAAGGCGATCGCAAGCGTCAAAACGGCCCTCTCCAGGCTGCTCAGGTCGAAAAAAAACATGGCGACAATGACCAGAAGACCGACGAGCATCTGCAGACGAAAGTTCTGCTCGTCATGCAGCACACGACGCAGGCCGGAAAGGGCGAACGAAAAGCTTCTTCTAAGCTGTCTTGAGCTGAATATCATGGATGGAAAATAATTCTCTGCGACATCAAAATTTCATGCTGGAGGCCGAACATCTCGTCTTCCTGCCATCTCGTGGCGTGATCGTAACCCATCAGATGCAGCACGCCATGAACCACCATAACCGAAAACTCGTCTGCGACCGTCCTGCCGATCTTCTTGGCCTGACGGCTCACTTGCGGTCTGGATATGACTATCTCGCCTAGAAGTTTATGACTGCCATCTCGGTCGGGTTCGGGCCAACCGTCCTTGTCGGTGCCGTAGGCAAAAGACAGCACGTCAGTCGTCCCCTTCACGCCGCGATGCCGGAAATTCAGCCCCATCATGGTCCGATCGTCGACTACCGAAAACGTAACGTGAACGTCCCCGATGCCGCCTGCCATCCTGAAGGCGGCGACGGTCAATTTCTGCATCGAATCGGCAGTCACCCCCCGCGGTGGTCGTCCGGACAGGTCTATAGTCAGCATACTGCACCAGCTTACCCTACGCTCCCGTCTCTATCCAGCCGCAGCCAAAAAACTAAGGACGATCCGATTCTGCATCCGACGATTCAGATACGGGCAGAACCGACCCGGTTCCCGACAAGGTCTCGGCTGACGGAGAGGGCTTGGTCACGAAAGTCAAGCTGTTGGCCATGACGGACAGCGTCACCCGATAGCGCACCTCGAGCTGGCCTTCCAGGTCGTAACGCAGCAGGGCTACATTTGTGCCGTCCGAAATCAGCACTGTCCGACGGTCCGACATGGTCACCTGCTCGTAGCCATGGCGGTTGATAGACCGGCCGGCCTGTCCGACTGCCGACAGTCCGCTGACCGAAGAGGACCGTAACCAATCGTCCAAGGTCGTCTCCGGCTGCTTGATAAAGACGGTCACCTTAACCGTCTCGCCGGTCGGCGAAGTAAAGCGCACCGACTGCTCGGACGGCAGGTCACTCTTGCCCCAAGCTGTAGGGCAGAAAATCTCGAATCCGTAATCCTCATTCCGATAGGCGGAGATTCCGGGACTGTCGATCAGGCGGGCCGGTTCCTTCTTGGCCGGATCGAAAAGGTTGATCACCTCGTTCAGGTCAACGAAACTGTCGCCGTCGCTGTTGGTGCCATTGGGGTCGCTGCCGTAGATACTCGTCTCCTCGACGTCAGTCAGACCGTCGCTGTCGGTATCGACTGACGGCACCGGCTCAGGCGGCTGGCAGTCGCTCCGGCAGGAATCATAGCTCTCGCCACGGTCGGCTTCGCATCGTCCGTCGCCGCACTCAGCCGGCGGCCGGCAGTCCTCCGGACAAGATTCGGCAGTCTCGTCCCCGTTGCATTGTCTGTCCCCGCAGACGGCATCTGGCTGGCGGCAATCGGACGGGCAGGACAGGTAGCTCTCGGAACTCTCACAGTCACCGTCGCCGCAGACCGACGGCGGCGGTTCGCAGTCGTTCGGGCAGGCCGCAAACGTTTCGCCTGACTCGCAGAGGTTGTTACCGCAGACGGACTTCGGACCGGAGAAAAACACGAAATAGACCGCGACTCCCAAGGCAACGACCAAGATCGCGGCTAAGGTGACGATCGCCACGGTGAAACCTTTGCCCGTCTTGACGGTCGAGACGGCTGCAGGCGACGAAACCGCAGGTGAGGCTGACGACACTGCCGCTTCCGGCTTGGGCTTGACGGCGGCCCCATAGAATTCCTCCGGCATTACGAAAATCTCCGGCTCGTCGGCGTCGGACGTCGAAGACGTTAAGGTGCCGGAGGGCCTGTCCAAACCGTCGGAAATTTTCTTTTCGTCTGCCATAGGACCTATCGAATAGCCCTCAGCTACTGGGGCAAGTTAAGCAGCTTGCCTGGGCCGTTGGGGTCGTAACCGGCCCACACCTCCTCGCCGTCGATATAGCCGTCGCCGTCCGAGTCCGGACTGGTCGGATCGGTCGAGTACTGACGCAGTTCCTCCCGGTCCGTCAGCCCGTCGGCGTCAGTGTCGGCCATCTGCGGATTGGTGCCGAGTGCCGTCTCCTCGGCGTCACTCAGGCCGTCGCCGTCCGTGTCGAGCGGCTGATTCGCCGGTTCCGGCGGCATGACCGGCTCGTCGGGAGTGGCCTGGCAGTCGGCCGGACAGTCCAAGCTGCCCTCGTCGGCCTGACAGATGCCGTCGCCGCAAACGGGCGAAATCAGCGGACAGTCCGCCGGACATGAGAACTTGTCCTCATCCAGATCGCAGACTCCGTTACCGCAAAGCGATCGATTCTCCGGCTCCGGAATCTGAACGTCTATCGCCGAACCGGAATCGTTCGAATTGACGTCGGCCGGCTCGTTCCCGACCGGAACTGCACCGTCGCCACTAAGAACGAAATACCAGATACCGACGCCGACTGCACCGACCAGCAGCAGAAAAATTACGACGAACAGGATCTTGGACGGACCCCTAGATGCGGCGATGTCTATCTGGGGAGTTATGCCAGACACCGGTGTAGGTAAAGTTCCGGAAGACGGCGGCGATCCGCCCATAACCGGAGGTTGGCTGCCGACCGACGGACTGATGCCGCCGTCCTTGGCCGGTTCCGTTTCCGAAAATATGTCTACCGGCTCGTTCTGCTCTTCGAACATATGAATGCGATTCTGGTTACCCTGCAAAAGGGCGATTATCTTTCGTTGCCCAAACTAGAGAAGGATTCCTCGTTGCCCTCCCCGTCGGTCCCCCGCAGCCTGAAGAAAAATTCACTGCCGTTCAGTCTGACCGTCAACAGTCTGTGGTCGGTCAACAGCTGGGAATCGGACACCGAACCGAGTTCGTAGCTTTCGCTGAAGCCGTAATCTACGGCCGAAGTCATGGGCTTGGAGGTCTTCCAGGTAATCTCCACCTGACCGGCGGACAGGTTCGTCAGGCTAATGTCGCTGAACGAACCGTAGTCGACGCAATCCGACCAGCAGATGTCTACGGACTCGGCCGCAGTACAGATGCCGTCGCCGCAGATTGCCCTTGTCTCCTCAATCGGTCCGCCGTCGTCGTCGATGCCCACCGGAACCTCCACGGCACCATGTTCGTCGAACCGGTCCAGTGGACTCACGGCCGGCTGCCGATTACGCAAGACGGCAAACACGGCCATACCGACGGCCAAAACCGCCGCTGCACCCAGAACTATCAAAATAAGATTATTTTTGTTCATAAGGAATCAGGGAGCAGGGCAGATGTACTGAAATATGCTGGCGACCAAGGCCTCGCCGTTGAGCCCATTGGTCCCGCCGCCGTCATCAAAACTGATGTAACGCTGTTCGGCCGTCAGACGCGAACCGTCTTCTGTCGTAGGCAGGACATCCAACCAGTAATCCCTGTTGACCCGCCGACTGATCACGAAAAGCTCCACATAGCCGCCGTCAGCGCATCCGGGCAAGGTACAGTCCTTGGCCGCATCGGCGACGCGATTAAGATCAATATACCTCAGGAGCCCCTCAGCTTCCTCCCGTCCGGTCATATCGTCACCACTCCATGTCGCGCCCACCGGCGGCGGTTCATCGCCGACTATCACCACATACGGCTGGGCATCGTCCCGCCATGCGATGCCGTAATCCAACACCTGGTCCAATGCCGGGTCACAGCCGTCCTCCGGACCGCAGCTGACCGATCCGGGTCTCATTAGGGCATAAGCTGCGGCATAAAGGGGTTCATATTTGCCGACAGAGCATAAGTCAGTATGGTGACCGTCATTACTCCAGCAATTGTCCCTCATTGCCTGCAAGCTGTCGCCAAACGAACCGATGTCGTCGAGCTGGGCAAACATGTACGGCCCTAGGGCGGGACGAACCGGATGGGACTTCATCATGCTGAGCGTTAAAGTCTCAGCCTGCCCTACAGTCACGAAACCAAACTGGAGATCTATTCCTCTGGCACCGCTAAGATTAGTGACGAAATCACTCAGGGAGTCGATCAGGGAGTCGATGATGCTGTTCATCGACCTTGTCACGTCGATGACGAACACCATGTCAACCTTCTTATGCAGATACGGCGGAAGATCTCCAAAATCTCCGTTGCAGTTGCCGTCGCCGGTGCATTCTTGATCTCCGGCCGGAACCACCAGAGTGGTGCCCGGAATCCGATACTCCGGCCTGACCGACGGATCTGTGGGGCCACAGTCCAATTCGTCCGGAACGCCGTCGTTGTCGTCGTCCGAATCGCAATTATTAGACAGTCTGGCCAACGGAGGCTCTCCCGAACTGCCGCCGACCAGACGCTGCCGATCCAAACAGAACTCGAAAAGCGACCTGGGCTCGCTGCCCGGACTCCGCCCTCCAACCGGCGGAGCCATGCGCAAGGGAACGTAATCCATAAAGGCGCAGGATTCAGGCCTGGACGCCATGCTTACCTCAAAACTTTCGGGAAGTATGAGGTCTGAATTGCCATCGAGTGCATCATTCTGGCACAGCTCCGAATCTCTGTCCGCACAGGAGTAGCCACATCCGCTCAGCGAGCAGATGCCGTAGCCGGTCTGCGTACCGAAGCTCCTGTCCTTGGGCCTGGTGCTGACGCAGACCCAACCGTCACCGATGACCACACCGTGCGTGTCGCACTGTTCGGGACCCGGTATCTCCGAACTGGCGTTCTGGAGCAGGCCGTCGCCGCAGTAGCCGCCAGAAACCGTACCCAATCGGCAGGCCGAAGTGCAGTAGTTGCAGGTATGCCCGTACTCGGGCACGCAGGGAGTGTTGTTCCTTCCGCCGCTGTCGCACAGCTCGCCGCCGGCCGCGTTCACGAATCCGTCGCCGCAGACGTTGCTGATGCAGGCGCTGGTGCAGGCATCGTTATCCTCGTCGTTGCCGTCGTCGCACTGCTCGCCGGTCTCGGTCACGCCGTTGCCGCAACGTCCGGGGGCGGTACACGACCAGGCACTCCAGTGACAGGACTGATTGGGCACTCCATCTCTTTCGTCATCGGCCGAAGTGACGTTATTCGGGTTGCAGGCCCGACGGAACCTCTGTTCGACAGTCAGACAGGTCACGCAGCGCTCCCCGCCCGCGAGATTGCAGTCGGCGTCTGCCGTGCAGGTGCCTCCCGACGGATGCAGCGGGTCGTCAGCCGGTCGCCGACAAACGCCACGACTCTCCTCAGAACCGCCATCGCACTGCTCGACGCCGTTGATGATGCCGTCGCCGCAGTGCGGAGCCGGACCACGGCAATCCCAGGAACAGGAAGCGAAACTAGCCCCAGTGCGCGGTTCTTCAGTGCTACAAGCACGAACCCCACCCGATGGCGCAATAACCGCGTTGACCGCATAACTTCCATTCAAGCTGCCGCAATCGCACAGCTCACTGGGATGGGACAGACCATCGCCACAGTAAAAGGTCGAACCTCTGCAGATGCCGTTGCAGTGCCCGTACGTCCCGTTGAGCGGTCCGTCATCGCAGGTTTCGGCCCCCTGTCTCCGTCCGTCGCCGCAGTAGCCGATCCGGCAGGTTCCGGGTACGTCCTCCCAGCCGCGACAGTCCGACGTGCAGGCCTGCTCCACGGTTCCGCCGACACAGATACCGTCTGCTCCTTCCTGAGTCCTGAGGTCTCCCAGTTCGCAGGCCTCACCGGAATTGATGATGCCGTTACCGCAGCCCGCCTCCTCACTCTCAACCGCTCCGGTACACATGTCGGCACCGGCGTTTATCCCATAGGCACGGAACCTGACGGTCTCGTAGTTGCAGCTACCGCTCGGTGGAGCGCCTGTCCAGACACAGCCAGACATGGCCCCACAGGCAACACTGTCCGTTATCTCGATGCAGGTCGTGCCTTTCCATTTCGGACCGACCAGCTCCATGTCTACGGACAGATCGGCCTGACCGGCCAAGATCTGATACCTATAGATGCTGGAACGGCTTCCGCAACTGAACTCACGACTGACCGAATTCCAGCAGGTCTCCGAATCAAAACCGTCGCTCGAACAAGATGCCAATGCGTTTATGGGATCCGACGGCATGGTTCGTCCGACGGACAGGGACAGGACGTCGCCCCATGACGGCCAGATGCTGTACGTCCTGGAGCGTATGAAGGTGCCTTCGCCCAATGTCGGAAGCGGACGATTGGCCATGAGAAGAGACCTCATGGTGTGAAGGTCCGACCAGCGTCGCACGTCACGTACGAGCTTCGACTTCGGGACACCACAGGTGCCTGTCGTGCAGTCGAGATCGATGGAACAGGTCAAAGCGCTTCCGCCCTCGTCCAAGACCGCCCGGCCGTCGTCCTGACAGATGAAAGTGTCCATGAGTCCCGACTGCCGGTTGAAGTTGATGCGATTCATTATCTGGTTGAAGACCGTGACCGTCTCCGGTGCGGACCCGTCACTGAACGAAAAGACGTTGACGTTAGTGGAAAGATGCAGGGTGTCGTCCAGAAACGCGGAATTGACGTAGACGGTCCGACCTTCCTTCATGGCGTCGTATCCGTCGACATTGAACGGCATCGGCGCACCGGAGAAACCGCGGTCGCGATACCAGTCGGCCACGCCGATATGCCTCGGGTTGTACATTGTCCGGAAACCTACGGCATCTTTCTGCCAAGCATCACCGGCCCCAGCGCCGGCAAAGGTGAAGAGATACTCGTGCAGGATGTCGCCGCCCGGGTGGACGAGAACGAAATCCTCATCGATGGCCGGCAGAAGATCGTCGCCGTCGCCTCCCGAGATGTCACGGCAGTAGTAGAAGCTGGCTTTCGTTTCCGGATCCGTGAAGGGATACCAGAACTGTTCCACTCCAGCCGAACATTCTTCACCATGGAGCGGATTGAGTAGATTGTCCGGATCCCAAGGCAGATGCAGCCTCCCATCATCGCCGCAGGTCTGAACCTTTGGCCAGATGACGTCACAAAGCGCGACCGTAACCGTTGAACTACCAGGGAGTACGAACTCATCTGGTACGGGCAGACCGGTAAGCCCGTCGAGTACCGGCAGACGGGCAACGGAACCGTCAGGATTGACGGTGACAGCATTGACCGAAACATTTACAACACCGTCCTGCGGCACGTATCCGATCGGATCGTCCCCGGTTTCGCGCCCCCTGACCCGAACCATCGCTCGCTCGCTCTGCCGCCCTCCGACAGTGACCGGATTCAGTACGGCCGGAGAGACATGCGGCAGCCTCTCAGAGAGCGGCAGCCATTCCCATGACCAAGAGTATTCCCTGGTCGGCACGATCAGACTAGCGGCATCGCCGTCGACACGAATGCCGCGGTCGTCGGACACGCCACGAGCCACGAGAGGCCGGTCCGGAGCCCGAACGCTGTTCAGCAAGACCGATTCCGGACTGACGATCACGCGATCGACGGCGCAGATCAGATCACCGGTGGTGAACTCAGCAGTCAGTCCGGCCGGATTAATTCTGACTCCGCCGATCGTCCTGGCATCCGGCTGGACCCTAACCCTAATTCTGGTTCCCGCAGGCAAGGCGTGATCGAGCATAAACTCGACCTCGGTTCTAGACTCGTCCGTCAGTCTAACGGTGACATCTCCAGTGATCGAGCAGAAATGGGTATGCGGGATACCGAGGGCATGACCTGCAGCCGGCCGGCCGAACAGGTCACCGAAAAATGCAGCGACAGCCGACCAAGCCCGACGAAGCAGGCCGCCAGGCCCAACGGCCAACGGTCCAGGCAGGGGCGGAGGGAAGGGCGGTACTTCAATGACCCCGCTCTCATCTGGACCGCCGTCCAAAGCCGCCGGACAGCCGTCTGGACCACTGTCGACGCCGATCAATAGATTCTGACTAATTGAAGTGGCGTTCATGGGCTGATCGAATTCCAAGTGTATGGCGGTGTTGCGGCAGATACCGACCGAGCCCTCAACCGGATAGGTCAGCCTGCCGTAAGGTCTAGGTGCGCAGCAGCCCGAATCGGCGCAGGCCAAACCGGCCGGCGGCCGCAGGGCGGCCGGCACTCCGTCCAGCAGTCCCAAACAGTACCCGTCGGGACTGACCTGTGAGCTGCAGTTACAGGTCAGCGTCACGCGTGAGTTACCCCTGGAACCTTCCGGCAGCCGATCGACCGAAGCATGCACTACGCTCGTCGTAGCGGCGCCGGCGGTCGAATCGTAGTCTCCGGCGACCGTAATCTGTCGACTGTCAATCAGCCTGTCGGGCTCAACTTCGTCACCGTCACAGTACGAATGCTCGCCCTGTCCGACAAACCCGTCACCACAAAAGGAAGGTACCCGATAGAAGGCCGACGATCCTTCAAGCAGACAGCGGCTGCTGCAGCCGTCGCCGTTATCAGTATTTCCATCTCTACACTCCTCCCCCGGATCTAGATGATCATTCAAACATTGAGCTGACTCCGAACCGGTCTTAGTGCAAGAGTGCAAATCGCAACCCAATGCGACGCCTCCGGCCAAGTCACAGTCCGGATCCTCGCCCGGCTCAATATGGGCATTGCCGCACTGACTGACGCATCTTACGTCCACCGGCGTAGCGTCCGTACATATAGAAAACGTCCCTTCATGAAGACAGTCCGCGCTGCAGCCATCGCCATCGCGTCGGTTTCCGTCCTCACAGGCTTCGCCGTCACCCCAAATACCGTCGCCACAGACCGACCCTCCAGCCGTAGACCCCAAGAAAATACAGCCTATGTCGTTAAGTTCAGGCCTGTCATCAATATTTATATTGGGATCCTTGCAGCCCAACGGAAAGACTAAGGTCCCTTCCCCATCGGGAAGCGCCTCACACAGCTCCCCCGAATCCAACCGGCCGTTGCCGCAAGTCGGGAAGGCAGAACCTTCGGCCAGGCAGTTCGCGCTGCAGCCGTCGCCTCCGTCGATATCGCCATCGTCGCAGTCCTCCCCAATCTCGGCCCGATCCCTAGGCGGACGAGGATCAGCCGGATCGGTGTTTCCGCACTGCGAAACGACATCGGTCGAGCCGACCAACAGACATTGGCTGTCGCAGCCGCGCCTCGGCGCTGGATTCGTGTCGACTCTGATGCCTATTCCGGTTTCCGAACCAACATCTCTAGCCCTGATGAAACCGACCAGGACGGGATTCGGATCGACCGACCAGTCCCAATCATAGCCCCAGGCGTTTATCTCCTGACCGTCGGGACTGCACTCGTCACCAGCCGGTCCGTACGCTCCGACACTGAGGCCGAAACGTTCGCTTACGTAACGCAAGGTGGCGTTAGGCGGAACAATCTCCGCCCGAGAGATCTCGCAGATGCTGCCGTCGGTCCTAGTCTTAAATTTCCATTCGTAAAAGCCGGGCGTGTTGAGTCCAGTGAGCGGTATGTCACTCGTGGAAAGAACCCCGTCGGCTCCGCCCCTGATTCTGACCTTAAAGAAGGTATCAGGCGTCAACCTTGGCATCTCCCCGACATCAGGAACCGGCTCTATCCTGACCTGAAGGACCGCATCGGGATCGCCGAGCGGAAGCACACGGATACCATCGTCCCTGACTGACGTGACCGTAAACTCAATCGGAACGAAAGGTGGGTTGCAGGAAGAGTTGCGGCACTGCAGCAGTTCGACGTTTCCGGCGAAAGACCGCGCACTCATCGGTATGTTGAAAACCGCGCCGACCACCGCGTTGACACAGGCCTCAGTGCAGCCTTCAGTCGGCATGACCCGCACTACCCGCGGATCGGCGAAGGCTACGGACACTGCCGAAGTGCTCCTGCGGTCCAGCAGCTCACCGACCGGCCGCAGGGATACAGTCAGTCTTTCCGGTGCGTCAACGGGGGTCTCGAGCAGACCTGTAACCTGCTGTCGACATCCGGCGACCGGACCGGCACCAAGCAAACTGATGAATACACCCGGATCGCTCGACCATCTCAGGTCAAAGCCTTCACGGCCGACGCACTGCAGCCTGTTGCAGTTGGCTCCGTTCATCAGTGCGGCGCTAAATCCGATGTCCGGATCCGGGGGCATGCCCTGATGGGTGATCGTATAGCGTGACGGCAGGACCATGACGCTGTCGGCAGCGCAGGCCGCCGGATCGGTCCTTGTCCTGAAAGTCCAGGTGAAATTACCACCGGCCCGTCGATCATAATCTCCGTCCAGATACCGGCCGGTCGTGTCGAAAATGCCGACTTCGCCCGGTTTGGAAACCAAGGTCACCCGATACCAAGTGCCGATCTTGAAGTAACCGGTAAACGGCTCGTTCTCGTCATCATCGAGATCGTTCGGCGGATAAACCAAACTGCTCGGATGGATGGAAAGAATAGTCATGCCGTCTGCAGTCAGGTCAGTCCCGACCGGTCTGGCGATCGGCACGACAACTGGTGGGTCGGCACAGTCGATATCGCGACCGCTACCGCATTCCTCAATGAGCAGCGACTCAGGATCGTCCAGCGAACCGATATTCATCGGCTGACTAAACTCCACAGCCGCCTCAGCATTGCGACAGGCATCGGTCGCCCTGTGTTGTGGTGTCGGACTTTGAATGGTGCCGGCCACCATATTGCAGGAAGATCGCTGTATCACTACGGGCAAGGTAGGTAGGACGTCGGTACTGAAGTACCAGCCGAACTTACTGTTCCGAGCCTCCGGTTCGCAGGACTCACGGCACGAACCGTTGGCACAGCAGGTTGTCCCCTCCTCGCAAATCCCATCGTCATTGCAGTCGCCAATCTTGAACGGAATCGGATTGCGGGTGGCCACATTACGAGCCACGACAAAAACCGGACCGGAATTCGGCCAAGTGCTCCGGTCGGCCGGATTGCCGGGGATCGCCGATCGGACGGATGTTCTAGACCACAAATAGGCCGTCGACGGCTTGGTAATCAAGCCGTCCATCAAACCAGGAGCAGCCGCCGCCCCAGAAACGTAAAAACGAAGCGAACTTTCCGGCTGACGGCCGTCAAACCCAGCGAAACCGGGAGCGTCTACGTTGGCCGGACCCGGCCCGAAACCCTCGCCCGATACGATCACAGGTATGCCCGGTTTGCCGTTGTCAGGCGTAATCGAGCACATTCCTGGCGTCAACGGACTGCCATCGATCAAAAAGTCTACTCGGTTACTGGTTTGAGCCGGAGCGGCCGTCTCGACCTCTACCCGATGACGAATTAGATCGATGTCCAGGTCGCCAATGTACTTGTCCGGTACTTTTACGACGATGTAGTTATCATGCCAGTTGTCGTCGCAGATCGGATCGGCGGCTATGGCCGAATCGATTCCGTCGACTCCGTCCGGCGAAGAAAAAAACCTGACCAATCCCTTACGCCGTCCAAAACCGGTGCCGCGCAGGGTGACATAGGAGCCGACCGGACCGGAAGACGGGAGTATCTCGATTATTCGCGGTCCGACGTCCTCGTCGCGGCGTCGCAGGGTAAAGTTGAGCTGGTTAGTCGCGATGCCGTCCAGTCCGCCGACCATCACCCCAACCTGATAGATACCCTCGGCCAGCACGGACGGAACGGCGGCGGAAACGGCCGAGGCCGTCCAGCCTCCGGCCGCCACGTCGGCGCTCACCCCACCCATCCTGATCAGGCTGGCACCCATGGCATCCCCAAAGCCGGCACCGTGGGCGATGAACCGATCGCCGGCCGATCCTGTACTCGGTTCCAGATAGCAGATTCCGGGGAAAACCTCGTCATTGACAGAGAAGGCACCGATCATCGGCTCAAAATCATCGTCAGTGCGATCCGAAGTTCCGGCTGAGGTGATCAGCTGCAGCGGTCCGGTGACCGCTCCGTCCGGAACTGCGACCACTACCTCATCGTCGGACCAGGACCAGGGCGAACAGGCAGCCGCCGACCTGTCGTCGTCATCCCCCGCCTCCTCACCGTCCCCGTCCGTATCGCCACCCAAGAAAACTACCTGACCCATGGTTCCGCCGAAGTACCGACCGCTGATCGTCACCAGCGTCCCGGGTCCGGCCCTCAGTGGAGAGACATCGAGTATCGTCGGACGTGCCACACAGTGCCCTGATTCGCAGAGACCCG
Source organism: Parcubacteria group bacterium CG1_02_58_44 (assembly GCA_001872545.1). Lineage (GTDB taxonomy): Bacteria > Patescibacteriota > Patescibacteriia > SG8-24 > SG8-24 > UBA1561. Next base: position 50,600 of record MNWN01000011.1, on the reverse strand, counting down.
ACGCGCAATCGGCATCTTCTGTACACAAACCTTCCGGACATGCACCACAGCCGGACTCCGCACCGCAATCTATCTCATCCTCACCCAGCTCGGCATCCAGTACGCTGTCACAGCAATGGGCCGGATTTATCCTGAACCTCTTGTCGACCGCCTCACTGGCCTGGGGCACGCCGTCGTAACCGACGGCGGACAGGGTGTGCTCGCCATCGGCCAAACTCGAGGAATCGATGAAGACCGAATCGGACAGGAACGGATTATCCAGTGCGGCATTGATAACGCTAAACAGGGGCTCGTCGTCGGCGTCCATCAAGTGAGCCAGACCCCCATCCAACATGAAGTCGACCCTTGACGGAAGGAAGTCGTCCTCCACCCTGGCCCGGATGCGAATCCGGTCCAGGCAGTAGGCTGGTGCGGAAGCAGGAGAGTCGATCCTGACGGTCGGAGGTTCGACATCGCGAAGGTTGTTGAAGGCCATGGCCCGGTCGCACAGGCTCGACAGCGCACGTGGTGACGAAATGTCACCGTCCGGACCCGGCGGCAAGAAAGGACAGACCAGAATTCGACCACGAACGTCGGTGACGTCGCCACCGAGTACCCGTACCCGATACCAATAATCTTCTTCGAAATCGGTAGGATAGTCTCCAGGCGTATCGTCGGGTCTAAAGACTATTCGATTAGCCTCAACTGTCCGAGTACCCGAAACTACGGTATTGCAATTCCTCTCATTGAACGGAGCAGGGTCACCGCCAGACAACCGCGGATTGCACCTCTCCACCACAAAGGAAGTTCCGTTAACGGTTGCCGCCGCGACTTCATGGCTAAAGGCAACGGTAATGGCGTAGTTCTTGGGCCAGCCGGAACCTCCCGGACCGTTGCCGGCCGGCACCACGCCGGAGACTTTAAACCCGCCGGAGCCGGCTCCAGGTATGCCGCAGACCTCTCCAGGCGGACACCGTCCGCCTCCTGGCCCTACATCACCTTCGAATCCGGTGCCAGAGATTATCGCTCTTAGAATAAATTGCGCGATGGCAAAAGCGGACAGGATGATAGCCAAACCGATGACACTGGAGACGATGATCTTCTTCGCATCGGCGACCTGTTCCTCGTTGCCCTGCGACGTCATCCACTTAAAGCCGCCGTAGAGGATCAGCAGTACGGCTATGATGCCCAACAGCCCAAGGAAGTAGTTGACGATGTTGCCGATGATTGTCCGGATGTCGGTCGTACCAAGACCGGTCGACGTTGCGTAATCCAAACCCAAATCGGTCTGCGCCAAAACCGGAAATACGAGCAGGGCCACACCAAAGACCACCACCGCGGCAGTTACCAATTTTTTTCGGTCTATGCGCATGACCTGTTCTTAGATCTAAAAAAGGAAGCGGCTAAAGCGGACAGAAATAGTCCTCCTGACCGACCCGATTGCAGCAAGAGTTGTTGTCGCCCATATCACAATTCCATCCGACACTTGGGAAAAAGCAGTTCTGAAGCGTGTCCTGTATCTGAGCTCCGATGACCGGCTGATAGACTGGCAAGCGTTCGGGCCACGAAGCCGTTTCTTCCATGGTGTAGCCCATGTCGTTGGCCGTGAAGAAGATACGATGTGTGATCATCATTCTGGTCCTCTTGATACCACCGATCTCCTCCGGACCTTCACCCAGATCTATAAAGAAGTACGGTGGATCCAACGAGACGTACGGACAGGCCACATCCGGATCGGAACAGTCCTGATCCAGGCTTTCCTTGGCCAGTTCCTTGGAACGTAGGGAAATAGTCGTCCGGTCGTCGGAGAAGGCATTCTCGTCCTCGTCGTACGCACCGGTCCGCATCGACATGACACTCATGGTCTTGTCCCACAGAACTGTTATCGGCAGATCAGTCGGAACCTTCGACGGCCCCTCCGGATGGGCCCGATCGATCGGCGGCGGGCTCTTGGGGTCGATGTCCATGATCGTCGGCGGCACGAGGTCGATCCTCTCACCGACATGGTAAGTCCACCGGGCCGTATCGTTGATTCCCGCTAGTGCAGCGGGCGGACTGTTACGATTGAAGTCAGTCCGACGCTCCGCGCTCTCCGGACCCTCGGCCGTACCATTGCCGTTGCCGTCGAACGAGTTGCCGACCATGTCCAACACGCCGTCCGGACGTGAAGCCTTCGGCGGTTCCGAGCTCAACGTCGCAGCTAGGGCACGGACACGAATTTCGACGTTGCGCGGTAGGCAAAAAACCTGGTTGCCGCAGGTGTTCTCGGTAACGCCATCGCAAGGTTCGCTAGGCACGAACTCGGCCGTCCTGTAGCGATTGCCTATGAAGATCTTGCCCGAAACGGAAGTGAAATCCACTCCATCGTTAAAGTCGCAGTCGGTGTCCGGCAGGCAGCGAGCCCTTACCTCTATATTGGTGAATCCGCCGCCCTCACCGATGATGCCGCTCACCGTGGTCGGATCGACCGCCTCGTTGAAGTAGATCTGCAGCAGCTGATTGCGAGCTGCTACGTTTTCTGGGCGGCCCGGATCGATAACCGGCGTCGGCTCTACCCACGTTATGTGCGGCGGCGTCAGGTCAAGCATAGTTCCGGTCGTAAACGGCCAGTAGTAGCCGCCGTCCGCATTCATCGAACTGAAGGCGTTCTTCTGAACGAGTTCTGCACCTTCCGTTACGCCAGGCCACCAGACCTTGATGCCGTTGTCGCCTCCCTTGAGGGCCACGCGATAGGCGATATCAGTGGTGGGGCTGCCGATCGGAAGCGCCGGAGAGATGGTGATGGTCTGACCCTCCAACGGATCAAAAACTACCCTTACGGCCGTAACCCGAACCGTAGGCGGCGGATCGACCAGCGCTCCGCTGTCCGGATACCTAGTACTGAACCGCTCGTCCGGACTGGCACCGTCCGTCCCTCCCAAGTCGGCGACGGCGATGATCTTGAAATTGTCGGTATTGAGCTGAAGGACTTCCGGCACCGCAACGCCGCCGACCGTATCGTCTTCAGTTCCGTAGGTTCCGGCGTCATCATAGTTGCGGAAAACGGTCGACAGGACCAACGGCCGCTTGAAGGTTATCGATATGTTCGTGTTGCGCGGAACGTCGACCTGTCCGACTTCCGGATAGTGGTATTCGATGATTCCGTTACCGAGCTCATAGGTTCGGTCGCCGATGGGCATGTCTCCCCTATCGCGTCGGCTGTCCCCGTCACCCACACCGGGAACGATCGAATGTCCGGTGAGGGCTTGGATAATGAAGGCCGTAATCGAGTAGGCCATGATCATGATGACCAGCCCTATGGTCGTGTTGGTGATGACCTTCTTGGCCTGGTCGACCTTGGCCGCATCGCCTGTTGATGTCATCCACAGATATCCGGCGTAGACGTAAAGCAGAACGGCGATGAATCCGAGCAGGGCAAAAAAGGCGTTGATCACCCGTCCGACGAAGACCCTGATGTCTGTAGTGGCCAAGCCGGTCGCGGTGGCGAAGTCCAACCCGACGTCACCGGTGGTGAGCTGAGCCGACACAATTTCCGGCAAAAATAAAACGAGTAAAACAAAAGCCACCAAAACCAAGGTTCTGCTGGCGTTTCGAATATGCAACCAAGACCCTACCTTGGGCCGGTTGCGGTACCCATACCTTCCAAGCATGGAAAGAAGGCTATGTGAAACTCAATTAACTTTTCAAGTATATACAAAAAAGCTACGGAGCGGTACTGGATAACTCATCCTTAACCAGCTGACTGACTCTGGTGCCCGAAGCGTGCCCTTTGGTCTCCTTGGTCACGCCGGACATGACCTGTCCGAAGTTCATCGTTCCATTGCCAGAAAGATCCGCAATAACTTTCTTTATTACGGACCTGATCTCGTCATCGGTCAGTTGGGTCGGCTGATACCGAGAGATGATCTCGATCTCCTGTCGAGCCTTGTCCGCCAGATCAGTACGGCCGGCGGATTCGAACGACTCGAGCGAATCCCTGACCTTCTTGATCTCCCTGGAGATGACGTCGACGACGTCGTCCTCAACAAGAGCGGACATCTTCTCTATCTCGGCGTTCTTCAGTGCAGCACGAAGCATTCGCAGCGCTGAGACTGCGAATGCATCACGTGCCTTGACCGCACCGGTGAAATCCTTGTCCATTCGTTCACGGGTGTCCATCGGTTTGGCGATAAAATAATTATGGGGAATCCCAAAAACGTCGAAATGCCGTCAACGGCGACGTTTGGAGCGGCGGCGAAAATCCTCTTCGGTGGCCTGACCGCTTCTGATGAGATACTCGCGCTTCTCGCGCAGTTCGGTCCTTCTCAGGGCCGTGGCCTTGGTTGCGTTCTTGTTCGGCAGATCGGTATGAAACCTAATCTTTCGGGCCTGTATCATCCGACCGCTGTCCTGCATGCAATGACCGAACCTGCGCAGCAAGCTCTCGAAGCTCTCCCCTTTTTTGCGTTTGACTTCAATCACGAAAAACTCACCCCCCTTTCTGATTAAGGATGTCTGTAAATCGCGCCTCCTTGCCGGGAAAAGGCTACATCAAACGACCATTCGCGTCAAACTGGGGCATTGAGGACGCTTTAGCCTCGACCTATCTTCTTCTTCAGCTCACTTACGGCCTTCTTGCCGTCGACTATCTCCTGCATACCGGACTCCATGTCCCGAACAAGGATAGTTCCGTCGATGACTTCCTGCTGGCCGAGGATTACCGTGTAGCGGGCCCCCAGTCGATTGGCGATCTCAAGCTGGACCTTGAGCGACCCCTTGGTGAAATTGCCGGCCAGCCTGATGCCGGCGACCCTCAATTCCTCAAACAGGACGAAGGCCTTACGACGGGCATTGTCGCCCAACTGAGCCAGAAAGACATCGGGGGTGTCGTTCTGAGACGGCTCAATCTCCTGGACTTTCATCTGTAGAATGGCCCGCTCCAGTCCGATGCCGAAACCGCAGGCTGGCGTAGGCCGTCCGCCGAGCAGCTCTACCAGTCCGTCATAGCGACCTCCGCCGCCCAAGGCCGTCTTGGTGTCCCCCTCTTCCGGCAGCAGCTCGAAGACTGTCCTGGTGTAGTAGTCGAAACCGCGCACCAAGTGCGGATCCAGCACGTACGGAACCTGCAGGTCATCAAGGTATTCCAGGACCTTCATCAGATGCTCCTTGCAGGCATCATCGAGCGAGTCGAGAATCTGCGGAGCCTCCTCCTTCAGGGCACTGCAGCCATCCTCCTTGCAGTCCAGCAGCCTGAACGGGTTCTTGGAGATTCGCCGCTTGCAATCCTCACAAAGCTGCGATCGCCTGGACCGGTAATAGGCGACCAGCTCTTCCCGATACCTGGGACGACAGTCGGAACAGCCGAGACTGTTGACATGAACCACCGAACTGACTCCGATACCTCTATAGAAGAGATATGCGAGCAGCATGATCTCGGCATCGAGCACCGGATTCTCGTCGCCGAAGACCTCCACTCCAAACTGGGTGTGCTGACGATACCTCCCATGCTGCGGGCGCTCGTACCGAAACATCGGACCGATGTAGTAGAGCTTGACGGGCTGCGGCAAACTGAACATTCCGTGATTGATGTAGGACCGGACGACCGATGCGGTCCCTTCGGGCCGAAGCGTCACGTTGTCGCCGCCACGGTCGACGAACGAGAACATCTCCTTTTCGACCACATCGGTCTGGACGCCGACCGAACGCACGAAAAGAGGGGTACTCTCCAGGATCGGAGTCTCTATCCGCTCAAATCCGTAGGCCTCGGCCAGATCCTCGGCGGTGTGCCTGACCTGCCGCCAAAACTTCTGCTCCGCCGGCAGAATGTCCTTCATGCCGCGCAATGTCTGAGGCACTCCCTTGGTTCTTATCACCGGCTTCTCCTCTGGAGGAGGTACCGCTGTGTTGCTGTTCCTGAATACGGCCTTCGACGATGATCTCTTCTCTGTCGGTTTCCTGACGGTGACCGACTTGCCGACTGTCACGATTTTTTTCTTGAAGACCATAATGAAAAAATAAATCAGCTTTATTCCGATGCTGTTGCCCTCGACTTATCCGTTCCTTCCAAAAACGAATCAGTTCGAAGTCTCTCCTCCGGTCGCATCCTCATGATATGTAACCCCGGAAAAGATCGTCATTCTGTCCGGCGGCCAACCTCTGAGCATGACCTTTCCGATCATCAGCTGTCTCGGAACCGCACCGAACGTCCTAGAGTCCATGCTCGCGGCCCGATTGTCCCCCATGAGATAATACTCGCCGTCGGCGAGGGTCAGATCCTTGTCGCCGGAAGTGAAGGTGGAACCGATATAGTCGCTCTCGTCTAGCAGAAACCCCTCCGGATGATCCTGATCGAGGATGCACAGGCCGCCGCCGGAAATGACGATGCGCTCCCCCGGCAGGGCTACGATGCGCTTGATGAAAAACTGGCTCGGATCGTCCGGATACCTGAAGACGACGATGTCACCGCGCTGCGGTTCACGGAGCCGATAGCTGATCTCGTCGATGATGAGGTATTCGTGATCGTAAAAGTTCGGCTCCATCGAAGCTCCCTTGACGTAAAAGGGCTGAATCAGAAAGTAGCGAATCGGAAGTATGATGGCTAAGGAAATGACTACGACATGCAGCAGCTCCCCGACAAAACCAAAAAATCTCTTCAGTGAACTGACAGGTTTCTTGCCGTCCGCATCCCCGCTGTCGTGGAGACCGTCTATCTCGACGCTATTCGGATCCTGCATATGTTTGAAGAATTCGCTACTGCCACGAGTCCAGACCGTCCCCTTCGACTCCTCGGTGGCCGAGGATAAAACTTTATATTTTGGATGGTGGACGATGGTGGGTTCGAACCACCGACCTCTGTCGTGTGAGGACAGCGCTCTAACCAGCTGAGCTAATCGTCCATCTATAATATAGAGCCTGTCTAAAATCTTACCTTCGAAACCGATTCGCAAACCGTCGGCCTTCGACGTTTTCGCCAGAAACGGAATCCAGACTTTTTCGGAAGGAAGACAGATCTCAAACAGGCTCCCGGAGACGCTTTTTGCCCAAATAAGCGGGCAAAGCAAGGCCAATATAGCATGGATTGACGTTTTTGCAAATAATCGAACCGGGGCTGGTCTGCGACCTGTCGGTACGCTTTCATCCCTCGACTAGATTCCCTCTTCGTTCTACACTTGCCAAAGCGGTTTTGGAGTCCATCGTCATGGTCATGAAGTCAGACCATAAAAGGGAAGCAAATCAATGGCCACTGACGGATATCGGCATCAAGGCAAAAAAATGGTTAACCTACCGACAGTCAACCTCCTCAAAGGCAAAGACGCATCGACACCGTTCAGACGAGCCGGCACAAAACCGGTCAGATTTTTTATATCTCCGGTCACTGTGGCCATGGTTTTCGTTCTGGCCTTCCTGCTGGGCCGAGTCTCTGGGTCGGAAGCCGCCTCGTATGCCCTGGGAGGACTCGGGCAGCTGCCGTTCCTGGGCGGAGTTCGCCATCTGATCAGCAGTCCGGACCGCAAGCTTACGGGAGAAGCCGACGACCGCATCAACTTACTGCTGATCGGCATGGGAGGAGAGGGACACGACGGACCGAATCTCACCGACACGCTGATCGTGGCCAGCATACGACCGTCCGACGGCCAAGTGGCGATGCTGTCCATTCCCCGTGACCTGCTGGTGCCGATACAGGACTACGGCTGGAAAAAGATCAACTCAGTCAACGCCTACGGCGAAGCGCAGGATCCCGGACACGGCGGAGACCTGATCAGGACCACCGCCGAAGGGCTGCTGGGAATTGACATTCCGTACTATGTGCGCATAGACTTCGACGGCTTCCGGTCGGTGATCGATGCCGTGGGCGGCATCGACGTCTATGTCGAGCGAACCTTTACCGACGGCAGCTATCCGACCTACAGCCACGGGCTGCAGAAAGTGTCGTTCCAGCAGGGCTGGCAGCATCTGGACGGCGAGACGGCACTGCGTTTCGCACGTTCACGTCACGGCAACAACGGCGAGGGCAGCGACTTTGCCCGATCGAAGAGGCAACAGAAGGTCCTGACGGCGCTCAAGGACAAGATGATGTCCTACAAAACGCTGAGCAGCCCCTCCGCCGTGGCCAACACCCTCTCGGCGCTGCAGGCCAACGTGACGACTAACCTCGATGTGGGCGAAATCCTTCGTTTGGCCCGACTGGCGCAGGACATCGACCGCGAGAACATCAAGCATGAAGTGCTGGACAACCGTCCCGAGTCGGTCCTGGTGGACAGCGTGGTCGGCGGGGCCTATGTCCTACTGCCCAAGAACAACGACTGGAACGAGCTGCGAAACGTCGCCTCCAATCTATTCGAGCTGGCCGAGCCGCCGAGCCAGGAAGAGCTTATGACCTCATTGGATGACGGCCAAGAAGTAGGCGACGCGGCGGGTGTCGAAATCAGAAACGGCAACGGAGAGACAGGAGGGGCTCGCGATACGGCCGTCGAACTGAAGAAATACGGCTTCCGTGTAGTCAGGATCGGCAACGCCGATTCGTTCGACTACGCCCGAACGGTCGTCTACGACCTGAAGAACGGAAACTCGGCGAACGCCGAACGGCTGCGAAAGATAATTCCGAACGTCGACATCAGGAAACCCAGTCGTGAAGTCTTGGCTACGGTCGACACCGACACCGACACCGACACCGACTACCTGATCATCCTCGGACAAGACTGAAAACATGAACCAGCAACCGAAACTCACGCCAGTCATCGCCCTTGTGGGACGGGCCAACGTCGGCAAGTCCACCCTTTTCAATCGCCTCATCGAGAAACGGAAGGCGATCACCTCATCGGTCGCCGGCACCACGCAGGACATCAACTTCGGCCACTGCCACTGGCGCGAGGAGATACTGACGGTCATCGACACGGCCGGACTGGACCTGACGTCGAAGGCGGCCACCGAAGCGCAGCTGCTCCGGCAGGCGAAGTCCGGCATGAGCAAGTCCGACCTGATCGTCATGCTGACCGACGCCAATGACGGCCCGATGCCGCAGGACGTCGCGCTGGCCAAATATCTCCGCAAGTCCGACAAGAAAGTCCTGCTCATCGTCAACAAGGCCGACAATCCGAGGATGCGTTCGAAGGCCAAGGGCGACGCCTGGCTCAAGCTCGGTCTAGGTGCGCCTAGGGCAGTCTCGGCCATCAACGGATCGGGCGTCGGCGACCTGCTGGAGGAAATTCTGGGATACATGACCGGTCAGGGGCTGACCAGCCGGCCGCTGCCGGAACCGGAAGTGCGCATCGCCCTGATCGGACGTCCCAACGTAGGCAAGTCCTCGCTGCTGAACGCGCTGGCGGGCGAGGAAAGGGTCATCGTCAGTGAAGTGCCTCACACCACCAGGGAACCTCAGGACACCATGCTCACCTACACCGAACTGGACGGCACCGAACGCCACATCCTGCTGGTCGACACGGTCGGCATCCGCAAGAAGGCCAAGGTCCAACCCGGACTGGAGCGTGTCGGCGTCAGCATGAGCATCAACGAGATGGTCGAGGCCGACGTCACCTTCCTGATGATCGACGCCACCGAGGGAATCGACGCGCAGGAACGCAAGCTGGCCGGACTGATCGAACGAAAGAACGTCGGCGTGCTGATCGTGGTCAACAAGTGGGACCTGGCGCCGGAGGGCCAGCTCGGAACGGCCGACGAGTACCGAAAGTACGTGGCCACGGAACTGCCGTTCTACAAGTTCGCGCCGGTAGCCTACATCTCCGCCAAGACCGGAGACCGGGTCGGCAAGCTGATCGGCCTTGCGCTCGAAATCGCCAGACAGCGAAGTCGAGAGATACCGCAGGCTGAACTCGATACCTTCGTCGAGATGCTAAAGAAGAAGCATCACGCGATCCTTGGATCGAAGAAGGACAGCAACCGGCCGAAGGTCTACGGCATGATCCAGATCGGAACCAAGCCGCCGACGTTCCTGGTGATCTCCAAAAAGAAAGAAAACATGCACCCGAGCTTCCTGAACTTCATCGAAAACCGGTTGCGGGAGGAGTTCGGCTTCGCCGGCACGCCGATCGCGGTCGTATCCCGTGAGATACGCTCCAAGTCGAAAAGGTAACCGTTGGATATGAGATTGATCGTCGGACTCGGCAACCCCGGAGATAAGTACGAGCGCACCCGTCACAATGCCGGATTCATGGCGCTTCAGGCCTTTCGCCGGCGGCATGCCGACCGGTTCGATGACTGGAAGGAAAAGTTCCAATCACTGGTCTCCGAGGGACGGGTCGGAAAGGAAAAAGTGGTCCTGGTCCTACCCCAAACCTTCATGAACGAGTCCGGGCGTGCGGTGCGTGAGGCGGCTAACTTCTGGAAGGTCGAGGTGACGGAAACTGTCGTCGTGCTCGACGACTTCTCCCTGCCGTTCGGCACGCTGCGTCTGCGCCGTGAGGGATCGGCCGGCGGGCACAACGGACTCAAGTCCATCGTCGAAGCGCTGTCCACCGAAGAGGTGCCGCGCCTGCGCTTGGGCATCGGCAACGTCCAGATGTACAAGATCCCGGCCGAAAGGTTCGTACTGGAGAGATTCGGCGCGACAGAAGAGTCGGACCTGAACGATGTCCTGGAGAGGGCCGCAGACGCACTGGAGGCGATACTGAGTGACGGTCTGGACAAGGCCATGAACGAGTTCAACTAGAAAAAAGGACGCCGGGCCGCTAGGTCCGACGTTTTTTGTTTGCCTAGGAGACGGACTTCGGTCCAAAATTTGACAGCCGAAACACCGGACGCTACGGTCGGCCCCGTTATGAACGGGACCAAAGAAATCAAGCGAACGGACGACGGTTTCCCTCCCCGACTTCGACCCCTCTTCGGCTGTCCGGAACGTCTATTCGTGCGCGGACGGACCGAGGCTCTGACCCGACAGCCTCTCGTAGCGGTAGTCGGCACGAGGCGAATGACGAACTATGGCGAGGCGGTGATCAGGCGGTTCGTGCCGACCTGGGTGCGGCACGGCATCGGCATCGTCAGCGGACTGGCGCTCGGCACCGATGCGGCAGTGCATCTGGCGACGCTGGAGGCCGGCGGCCTGACGGTAGGCATCCTGGGTTCGGGCGTGGACAGCGAATCGGTCACCCCGCGCACCAACAGCCGGCTGGCCGAACGCATCGTCTCTTCCGGCGGCGCACTGGCCTCCGAGTACCCCTGCGGCACCCAACCACAGCCGTACCACTTTCCGGTGCGCAACCGAATCGTGGCCGGACTGACTCTCGCTACGGTCGTCATCGAGGCGCCAATCAAGTCCGGAGCGCTGATCACCGCCAAGTTCGCCCTGGATTTCGGACTGGAAGTCTTCGCCGTGCCCGGACCGGTAACCACGGAGACCAGCCGTGGCACCAATTGGCTGATCTCCCAAGGAGCTCATCCCCTGCTCGAACCGGAGGGACTGCTCAAGGTGCTGGACATCGACGAGATTCCGACCGTCCAGACGCCCCCACCGAACGGCCGAGCCGGCACGCTGCTCGACATCGTCCGCCTGGAATCGATCTCGCCGGATGAGCTGGCCGAACGGTCGGGACTTGACGTCGGACAGGTCCTGGTGGCATTGTCCGAACTCGAGATCGCCGGACTGATCAGCCGCACCGGCGACAGGTTCGGCGCCAATTGACATTCCGAGCGAACGACCGTTACCCTAAAGCCTAACGTCAGATGCAGGCCTTAAAATATAGAAGGCCCCTCACTCTCGAACGAAACCGTCGCTATGAAAAAGAACCTGATAATAGTCGAATCGCCGACCAAGGCCAAGACGATCACGAAGTTCCTGGGACGCGGCTACAAGGTCATGTCCTCCTTCGGCCATGTCCGCGACCTGCCCAAAAACGACCTGGGCGTGGACACGGAAAACGACTTCGCCCCCAAGTACGTCATTCCGACCAAGTCGCGTAAGGTGGCATCCGAGCTAAAGAAGGCGGTCAAGGACGCCGAGATCGTCTACTTCGCATCGGACGAGGACCGCGAGGGGGAGGCGATCTCCTGGCACCTCAAGGAGATGCTGGATATCGACCCGAAACGGACCAAGCGCATCACCTTCCACGAGATCACCGGTACGGCCATCAAGAAGGCCCTGGAAAATCCGCGCGACATCGACAATCACCTGGTCGACGCGCAGCAGGCCCGCCGCGTCCTGGATCGGCTGGTCGGATACAAGCTGTCCCCCTTCCTGTGGCGCAAGGTAGCCCGCGGACTCTCTGCCGGACGCGTCCAGTCGGTGGTCGTCCGACTGATCGTCGAACGCGAGCGCGAGATCGGAGAGTTCAAGCCGCAGGAATACTGGTCGGTCGAGGCGACGCTGCACCACCAGGACGGTACCGAATCGTTCGTGGCCAAGCTGCACCAGCGTGACGGAAAGACACTCGACAAGTTCGCGCTGGCCGACGAGGGCGCCGCACAGAAGGTACTGAACGACTTGGACGGTTCCGCCTGGACGGTCAAGTCCGTGGAAAAGAAGACGGTCAAGAAGAAGCCGTTGCCGCCGTTCACCACGTCGACGCTCCAGCAGGACGCCAACAACCGATTCGGCTTCTCCTCCAAGCAGACCATGGTCATCGCCCAGCAGCTCTACGAGGGAATCGAGCTCGGCGACGACGGCTCGACCGGCCTGATCACCTACATGCGTACCGACTCGGTCAACCTGTCCGACGACTTCGTGGGCGAATCCCGCGACTGGCTGGCCAAGAATCTGGGGAACGAATACCTGCCGAACGGACCGCGCCGCTACGAGAACAAGTCAAAAGGTGCACAGGAAGCGCATGAAGCCATCAGGCCGACCGGTGCGTCGCTCCATCCCGAAATCGTCTCCAAGTACCTCGACTCGCACCAGGCCAAGCTCTACGACCTGATCTGGCGCCGGGCCATGGCCTCGCAGATGGTCGACGCCGAAATCGACACCGTCACCGTGGACGCCGAAGCGACCGAACAAGAACGTCCGACATACGACTTCCGGGCCACCGGCTCAATACTGGTCAAGAAGGGATATCTGGAAGTCTATCAATCCGAAACCAAAGAAAACCTGCTGCCAGAGCTGAACGAGGGTGACGGACTGCAGGCCGAAAAGATCGAACTTAAACAGCATTTCACCGAGCCGCCGCCGCGCTATACAGAGGCCTCGCTGGTCAAGACGTTGGAGGAAAACGGCATCGGACGACCGTCGACCTACGCTCCGACCATCAGCACGGTGGTCGACCGCGGATACGTCGAGAAGGACGGCCGCAAGCTCAAGCCAACCGACCTGGCCACGTTGGTCAACGACCTGCTGGTCCAGCACTTTCCGAACGTCGTGGATCTCCAGTTTACCGCCAAGATGGAAGACGATCTCGACGATGTCGCCGCCGGCCGCAAGGACTGGGTGCCGGTCATCCGCGACTTCTACCTCCCCTTCGAGGAAAACCTGAAGGTGAAGGAGAAGGAGGTCAACAAGAAGGACGTGGCCGAGGAAAGCACTGACGAGAAGTGCGAGCATTGCGGCAAGCCGATGGTCATCAAGATGGGCCGCTACGGAAAGTTCATGGCCTGCACCGGCTTCCCGGAATGCCGCAACACCAAGGCCGTCGATGGTGCGGACGGCGATGCGACCGCCGAGGCCGTTCCGGAGACCGACCAGAAATGCGAGGCCTGCGGTTCGCCCATGATCGTCAAGCGCGGACGGTTCGGACCGTTCCTCAGCTGTTCCGGCTATCCGAAATGCAAGACCATCAAGTCGATCCAGAAGAAGGTCGGCGTCAATTGCCCTCAATGCGGCGAAGGAGAGATCGTAGAAAAGAAAACTCGCAAAGGCAAGACATTCTATGCCTGCTCCGGCTATCCGAAATGCGACTTCGCGTTGTGGAGTCGACCGACCGGTGACACCTGCCCGAAGTGCAAGCAGCTGATGGTCATGGCCAAGAAGGACGAGGCCAAATGCTCGGGCGAAGGCTGCGGATACGTCCAAAACACCTCCCAGTCGGAATGACCGACCGAACATGAACGACGAAACGGATGACGAAAGTCATCCGTTTTCAGGTCCAAAAAAGCCGCGCTTACCAATCTTTACTTGATTGGATTAAGATGATATCGTGCAAAGTCGATCAGCTAACCGAACGTATGGCCAAACCGAACGTCGACGGACTGCTGGAAAAGATCAGAAAGTACGAGCCCGAGGCGGACCTTGACCTGGTGCGTCTGGCTTTCGATTTCGCCAACGATGCCCATCAGGGACAGAAGAGGAAGTCAGGCGAACCATATATTGTCCATCCGCTGGCCACGGCCGAGCTGCTGGCGGAAATGAAGGTCCCTATATCGATCATCATCGCAGGACTACTGCATGACGTGCCGGAGGACACGCCAGTGACGATCGAGGACATCCGCAAGAACTTCGGCGACGACATCTCGTCGATGGTCGCCGGAATAACCAAGCTCGGCAAGATAAAGTACCGCGGCATCGACCGCTACGTCGAGAACCTACGCAAGATGTTCGTGGCCATGGCCTCGGACATTCGCGTCATCCTGATAAAGTTCGCCGACCGGATCAACAACCTGAGTACCCTATCGGCCCTGCCGCCGGCCAAGCAGATACGCATCGCACAGGAGTCGCTCGAGATCTACGCTCCGATCGCCAACCGTCTGGGCATCAACAAGATGCGGGCCAAACTGGAGGACCTGTCCTTCAAGCATTCGATGCCGAAGGAATACGAATGGGTCACCCACCTGGTCGACCGTGCGATCAAGGTCAAGAAAGGCTACGTCGAAAAGGTCAAAACGCTGCTCGATACGGAACTGAAGCGCAACGAGATAAACTTCGAGGCAATAGAAGGCCGCGTCAAGCACAAGTACAGCCTCTATCGAAAGCTGCTGAAGCATGAGCGCGACATCATCCAAATTCACGACATCATCGCCCTGCGCATCATAGTGCCCAGGCTGAGCGACTGCTATGCGGTACTGGGGATCATCCACCAGACCTGGAAGCCGCTCAAGGGGCGCATCAAGGACTACATCTCCCAGCCCAAACCGAACGGCTACCAGTCGCTGCATACGACCGTCTTCTGCGAGGGCGGAGAGATCGTCGAGTTCCAGATCCGCACCAGACGGATGCACGAGGAGGCCGAACGCGGCATTGCCGCCCATTGGCAGTACGACGAGGCCGGCAAGGCTTCAGCCGAAGTGCGGAAACAGATGAAATGGGTCAAGGACCTGGCCAAGCAGAATCTGGACACCAAGACCGGAACGGAATTCCTGGAGTCCCTGGAAACCCTGAAGATCGACGTATTCCAGGACCGAATCTTCGTCTTCACCCCGAAAGGTGACGTCATCGACCTGCCCGAAGGTGCGACACCTGTCGATTTCGCCTATGCCATTCATTCGCAGATAGGAAATACCTGTGTCGGCGCCCGCGTCAACGACCACATCGTCAGCCTGGAGACGCGCCTGTTCTCCGGCGACTGCTGCGAGATAATCGTCGACAAGGACCGAACCAGCCCGAATCCGGACTGGCTGTCATTCATCAAGACCTCGACTGCCCGCTCCCACATAAGGAGCGGCGCCAAGTCACGCCTTATGCGCTGGATAAAGAACTTCGGCGAGGAGAGGGAAGGAAAAAGGGAAAGGGCCGAACAGCGCGCAACGCAAAAGAAGAACAGGTAGGTAACCGACCACCGGACTAAGGTCCGGTGGTTTATTTTACGAACGTACACCCCAGCTTCGCTGGGGAGCTTATAGAATAATGACACTCCTCTGGCCAAGGCCCGGGGTTTGAATTTGCCGAAAAAGACAGTGCCTTTGTCATTGCCACCCATATACCTCTCTCTAACAGTCTCGGACTTCTTTGTTGTCGTTCCGGGCCTGACCCGGCTTGCCCGCCGTAGCTTTAGCGGAGGTGGGGACCAAGGTAAGACAAGACGGCACTGGATCCCGGGTCTCGGCCCGGGATGACATTGGTTAGGGGGCCGGGATGACATGTTTTTGATGCCGGGATAACAAGCCATTAAAACGCAAAAATGCGCCGTGAGACGCATTTTTTCATGGCGAACTGAAAACGAAACCTACGATTCTAAATGGTCGGCCCGGGCGGACTTCCCCTCGCTCCGACTCGGGTACCGGGGCGGCTGCACACCGAACGCTCATACTGAGACGGGCTTGTTTCTGTCCGGACAGGTGTTTCTCGGCAGGGCCTCGATCAAAAAACTGAAATGTTCTGAGCCCGGACGGCTTTTGCCGCCCCTCTCGCCGTTCGCCGGCTCACGGCTCAACCCTTCAAGTCCTTCTTGGAGAACACACTGACGAAAACAAAACATCGTTCAAAAAACAAATTTTCGGCTAGAATGGTCGGCCCGGGCGGATTTGAACCGCCGACATCCGCCTTATAAGGGCGGCGCTCTAACCACTGAGCTACGGGCCGTTGGCCGCCTCACCTTAGCAAAAACTGCGAGGCGTTTCAACCTAGTTCCGATACGGACGGATCATCTCAACCCTTGACTTAGGCCGCTGACTGATGTTCCATGGCTGAATAGGATCAGTGTTCATCGAACTAAGATAAGGAAGGCCGACGCCACCGATCCGAGGATCGGCCTGCCATTTCGGACTTCGGAAAAAATGCTCGCTATGGAAACCCAAATCACAATCGAGGAAAAGGACGTCGGCAAGAGACTTGATGTCTTTCTGGCCGAGAGAGACGGATCGATCTCACGCTCCGCGGTGCAGAAGGTAATCAAGCGGAATCTGGTCCAGCTGAACGGACGCCCGGCCAAGTCACCGCATGAGGCGCTGCGCATTGGCGACCTGATCACCTTCTCCGACGACGCACTGGCGGCCAGCGACGCGCCGTTCGTGCTGCTGCCCCGGCCGGACATCAGTCTGGAGATCGTCTACGAAGACGACGACCTGATCGTGGTCAACAAGCCGTCCGGCCTGCTGGTCCACGCGACGGTCCGCAACGAGCAGGACACCTTGGCGAACGCGCTCCTGGCCCACTATCCGCCGATCAGGGACATCGGCGAAGGTCCCGAACGCCCCGGCATCATGCATCGGCTCGACAAGGACGCTTCCGGACTGATGGTCGTAGCCAAGACCGACCTGGCCTATCAGTCGCTCAAGAAGAGCTTTCAGACCCACGACGTGGAGAAGGAGTACGCGGTGCTGACCGTCGGCAATCCGCCGAACGAGGAAGGTACGATCGATCTGCCGATCGGACGCTCGACCAGCGAACGACGCATGGCCGCACGCAGTCAGCCGCTCGAAGGCGACCGTCCGGCCGTTACTCACTACTCGGTCGAGGAATATCTGCCGGGAGCGGCGCTGCTCGCGGTCCATACCGAGACCGGACGTACGCATCAGATCAGGACTCACCTCAAGGCGATCGGCTGTCCGGTGGCCGGCGACAAGCTGTACGGTCCGAGCAAGTCTCCCCTACCCGTTGGCCGGCTCTTCCTGCACGCCCGCCGCCTGGCCATCCGCCACCCCAAGGATGGACGAAGGCTGGAGTTCAGCGTACCTCTGCCTCAGGAGTTAGAGACCTTCCTGACCGTATTAAGAAAACGTGGTGAGACCTCTGAAAGGCTGACCAACCGGACGGCTTCGGTCAGTCCAGACGAAGACACCGGCTGAATCGCGACTTTTGCCTCGGTTATGCAAAAAAGGAAGCCAAATGACGCTCCTTTTTTGACCCAAGACCGCTTGACTTGAGTCGAGCCTACGTGTATGCTAGGTTCGTTCTGAAAACATTCCGCCTAAAATCGGATGTTATCGACCCAAAAAATACGTCAACTGAGCTAAATATGGCCGAAGAAGACAACAAGACTACCGAAGAAACGACTGAGACGACGCCGGTCGAGGAGACTCCGGTCGAAACCGAAGTGCAGCCGCAAGCCGAAGGCGAAGAGACCCCGGTTGAGGATACTGCAACCAAGGAAATGCCGACTGAAATCGAGGATGAAGCTCCTGCTGAAGGCGAAGAAGCCCCGGCCGAAGAGACTGTAGCCGAGGAAATCAAGCTGGAGGAGTCGGCCCAGAAGATAGTCCCCGGAATGACGGTCCGAGTTCACCTCAAGATTAAGGACGTCACTCCGCGCGGCGACGAACGCGAGCGCATCCAGATCTTCGAGGGACTGGTGATCGGCAAAAAGGGTCATGACCGGATCAGCGCCACCATTACGGTACGCAAGGTTTCGAAGGGATTTGGCGTCGAACGCATTTTCCCGCTGGCCATGCCGACGATCGAGAAGATCGAAGTGGTCAAGCAGGTCCGCGTCCGCCGCTCCAAGCTCTACTTCCTGCGCGGCAAGTACAAGAAGCGCCTCAAGGAGGTTCCGGTCGACAAGAAGTAATGTCCGCGAACGGACCTACTACAAAAGATGAACCCCGGGCTCAGGTCCGGGGTTTTGGTTTGTTGATTTTTCAAAAGTGATGTCGTACCGGACGGATCGTGGATCCCGGATATTGCTCACTGCATTCGCAATTCCGGGATGACATATTTAAGAAGGCGGTTTCGAGATGACAGATAACATAGAGTATTGTCGTCCCGGGCGGAGATCCGGGACCCAGAAGCAGAAAGGATCGGATCCTGGATCCCGACTCAAGGTCGGAATGACACAAAACATCCGCCCGATTTCTCGGACGGATGTTCGTTATTTCTGGACCCCGGATCTCCGCCCGGGACGACAGGTTGGTACTTACCAGAGAGGCAGGTCCTGCTGGCGATCCACGTAACGCGCCGGACTACTTGGTCGCGGCGATCATGTAGTACTCCCCGGTACTGGCCACATTGCGGCCAGAACGGTAAGCGGCCAGGAAGGACTCGGGCATGTCTCTCACCAGCCGATTCCAGGAGGAGCCGTAGTAGGTGGAGACGATGTTCGCGTCGGCCAGCCAGTTCAGCCTGCCGTCACCGCCGACCGCATAGACCTTAGGCGAGGACGGGGACTTGACCAGGGCACCGACCGGATAGAGAACCGCACCGGCCAGCGACAGGGACGACATCTCCTGGACCGACAGCTCGGTCAGCGAGTCGAAATTGCCGTACCAGCTGTAGAACTCGCCCTCAGTCGGGAAGATAAACCTCTCCCCGTCCGGAGTGGCCAGATAGACGGCCGAGTCGACTGGCGACTTGACCAGCCTTCCGGCGACCGTCTTGGCTCCGGCCGAGTTGCCGACCAAGATGGACGGACGGGCCGCCATCAGGATCGAGCTGCCGGAAGCGCCTTCGAGCCAAACGACGGTGTCGCCGTTGGTGACGATCTGCCGGGCCTTGATGTCACGGTTGATCTCGGTCACTTCGCGGGTGTCGGTGTCGTAGAGCACTACACCGCCATGATCATGCATGGCACCGGCGACAGTGCTGTCTCCAGCGTCGAACAGGTCGCGCTCAATCCGGGTATCGGAGATCCAAGTCTCGAACCCGTCGCCATGGCGGACCAGAAGCGGACTGGAAGTCTCCGGCAGGACATGCCTGACGTAGGCACCGCCGTCGGAGAACCTGGCCTTGGCCATGGAGGTCTTGACCTGAATCACGGACTGCTGGGCGCCGCTGGCCTGGAGTAGGGTCACGTCGTCGATGTTCTTGGTGCGAACGTCGGACGAGTTGACCAGTACGGAACCGCTGTAGGTGTCCTCGAGCCGGATGTCGTTGGCCCAACGCTCACGGCGCAGAACCTCGCTCGTCCGCACGCCGTCTGACACGTAGAATACGTTGACCTCGACATTACCGGCGGTCTCCATACGTCGCCAGGCGACTCCGCCGTTGCCGTCGGCGACGAAGAACGGAAAGTCGAACGGACGAACCTCGCCGTAGCCCACGGACCGGGACACGTCCCCGCCGTCGACCATCACGCGCTGCACGGTCTCCCCGACCTTCATGTTCATCCAATACAGGTTGGATTCGGAAAAGGCGTAGTCGAGAACGTGGTACTGATCGACCGTTCGGACGCTGCCGTCGGTCTCCATGACCATCAGTTTGGTGACCGAACCGAGGTCGCCGGTCCAGGCGATGCGGCCGCCCGAGGTGATCGGATGCAGGTCGCTGAAACCGTTGTCGGTGATCCTGCTCACGTGACCGTCACGGAAGGCATAGATCTCAGAGTCGGACCCGTCGTACATGGTCCAGACGGCTGTACCGTCAGCGACGTCGTAGTTGCCCTCGACGGCAGAATAGAAATCAGAACCCTGCCAGTCGGAAAAGGGCATCGTCGCCAGCAAGGACGCCGAAATGCCGTTCCAGCCCCACAGGTACCGGATGGATCGGACATCGTCACGCTCTGTCCAGACCACCAGGTCACGGTCCACCTTGAAGGACTCGACGGTCCGACCGTCGTGGTCACGGGTCAGCTCGTCGATCGACCAGCTGCCGCCGATCTTGTCCGACGGAACGTTAATAAACTTGCTGAACGCCCACGCCGGAACGGTCGACAGCACTACGGACACGATCACGGCCGCAATGGCCGCGAAGACGATATTCCTTTTCATATTAGGTTGCCTGACTAAGCTGTTATTTGAATCCCTGATTAAGGGTACATTATTACCATAACCTAGCCATTTTGTCAATATTCCGAGCTAAGGCAAGCCGTTTTTTTGGCTTAAACGACCTTAAAAGTGGATCAAAAGCGGAATTCAATTCAGACCCGAAACTGAAGACAAAAATATAGACTATAGGTCACTTCATTCCCGGCAAAAAAGTACCGGGCATCTTGACTTTGAATCCGGAAAATGCTCTTATAGTGTCGTCGTCAATGACGACGAGGAGGTGTCTTTTGATAAGACTGGAAAGACTAGAGGACTTTAGACGAGAAGTCGTACGTGCGGCCGGACACCTACTTGTGGCCTGGCACTCGCCCACACTGTTGCCAATCGGCATCAGTCTCGTCCAGACCCGTCCCGATGGACGACTTTCCTTACTCAAGAATCCGGCCCCGGGACCGGTCTCGCTCTGGGACGAAATGGCCGTCGAGTTGGGCGGACTGGCCATCGAGCAACTTGTCTTCGGTTGGAACGAAAATTCCTTCATTGATCTAACTAAAGCCGTAGCCAAGGCCGATGAACTGAGAGTTCTCAACTGTCATGGAGACAGTCCCTGGACCGACCGGCCATTGACTGAAGAGTTGCCTGCCGACAGGATATCCGTTCCCAGCAATAAGGACGACGAGACACTGACCGTCGGCTGGCGACGGGCAGTAGGCATCCTACTGGCACACCAGCGGGAACTCGAACTCCTCTGCATACACCTTTCGGTATGCAGTGAGGCGGACCTGCTCGAGACTTGGCGGATTCTCGGTCGACGACCGATCGTTTTCCCGCTGTTCAACCTCGTTGTTGACGTCGGACGAGCGATTCGAGCAAGGCGGAACCGCTAGCGACTGTCGTCCCTCCCGAACCCGAACGAACTTACACAATCAAAAAAGAGACCTCTCGGTCTCTTTTTTTGTCTATCTGGGGAATGGGAAACCCCGTCAGACCGTGGCCCGAACGCGCTTCACCGCCGCCGCAGCGGACGACTTCCTGACCGTCGCCTCTCCGTCGAGACGGTCGATGGTCGTGTTCGACGACTTCAAGACCGGCTTGAGGTACTTCCCGGTCCAGGAGTCCTTGGCCTTGGCCACGTCCTTGGGCGTACCCTCGGCCACCACCCGACCGCCGCCGGCGCCGCCTTCTGGACCCATGTCGATGATCCAGTCCGAGGACTTGATTACGTCCATGTTGTGCTCGATGATCAGGACCGAATTGCCCTTGTCGACCAGCTGGTTCAGCACTCCCAGCAGACGCTTGATGTCGTCGAAGTGCAGACCTGTAGTCGGTTCGTCGAGAATGTACAGCGTCCGGCCGGTGGCCCGACGCGACAGCTCGGTCGCCAGCTTGACGCGCTGGGCTTCGCCGCCCGAGAGGGTGGTCGCCGACTGTCCGAGCTTCAGGTAGCCGAGCCCCACGTCCTTGAGCACCGCCAGCTTGTCGTGGATGAGCTGCTGGTCGCGGAAGAACTCGGCCGCATCCTCGACCGTCATGTTCAGCACGTCGGCGATGGTCTGCTCCTTGTAGTAAATCTCCAGGGCCTCGTTGTTGTAGCGCCGGCCGTGGCATTCGGTACATTCGATGAAAACGTCGGGCAGAAACTGCATCTCGATGCGAATTAGCCCCTCGCCGGAGCAGGCCTCGCAGCGGCCGCCGCCCTTCACGTTGAAGCTGAACTTGCCGGCATCGTAGCCCTTCATCTTGGCCTCCGGCACCTCGGTGAACAGGTCGCGGATCGCGGTGAATACGCCGGTGTAGGTCGCCGGATTGGAGCGCGGAGTGCGTCCGATCGGAGACTGGTCGATGGTGATCACCTTGTCCAGCTCGTTCAGGCCCCTGATCTCCTTGTGCTTGCCCGGCATGTCCTTGGCCCGATAGAGCTTCTTGGCCAATACGCGGGACAGGATGTCAACCACAAGCGTCGACTTGCCGGAGCCGGACACCCCGGTCACGGTCACGAGCAGGCCGAGCGGAATCTTGACGTCGACGTTCCTCAAATTGAACTCCTGGGCGCCCTTGATGACCAGCGACCGTCCGCTGCCGCGACGGTACTTCTTGGGTACGGGAATCTGCTCCTTGCCGGTCATGTAGAGGCCGGTCATAGACTTGGGATCGCGCCTAATCTGCGCCGGCGTGCCTTCAGACACGATCTCGCCGCCGAACGATCCTGCCTTCGGTCCCATATCAATAATCCAATCCGCTGCATCCATAGTAGCCTCATCATGCTCAACGACGATCACCGAGTTACCCTGATCGCGCAGCGACTTCAGTGCTGCTATCAGCTTATCGTTGTCGCGCGGATGCAGGCCGATCGACGGCTCGTCGAGGACGTAGATCACGCCGGACAAATCATTGCCGAGCTGAGTCGCCAACCGAACGCGCTGCAGCTCACCGCCCGACAGAGTTATGGCGGCACGGTCCAGCGACAGGTAGCCCAATCCGACTCCGACCAAGTTCTTCAGCCGCTCGGCGATCTCGCGCAGGGCCTGGGCGGAGATCTTCTCCTCGTTCTCGGTCAGGATGCCGGACGAACCCTTGCCCTTGGCGGTGCCGTTCTTTTTGCGTCCGCCGACGGACGTCGTCTTGCCGCCGATCGACGAGATCAGTCCTTGGAAAAACTCATGCGCTTCGTCGATGGACATGGTCACCACTTCGGCGATGTTCCGGTCGCCGAACCTGATGCCGAATACCTCTCGACGCAGGCGCTTGCCGTTGCAGGCCGGACAGGTGACCGTATTCATGTAGGTCTCGATCTCCTTGCGCACGTAGTCGGAGTCGGTTTCCCGGAAACGCTTCTCCAGACTGGGTACCACACCTTCATAGATCGACTGCTTGCCGCCGACCGCATACTCCTCCTCGCCCGTTCCGAACAGGACGATGTCCATCGACTTCTTGGTCAGCTTGTTGATCGGCAGGTCGAGCGAGAATCCATGCGTCCTGGCGACCTCCTCCAATACGCTCATGTTGTGCTGCTGATTTCCGGCGATCCTGGTCCAGGGCTTGATGGCGCCTTGGGCGATCGTCAGTCGCGGATTGGGCATGACCAGCTCAGGCAGGACCTCGAGTTTGGTGCCGAGACCGGTGCAGGCCGGGCAGGCGCCGTGCGGACTGTTGAACGAGAAAATGCGCGGTTCGATCTCCGGCAGGTGGATTCCGCACTTGATGCAGGTCAGGCGCTGGCTGTAGTTGATGTCGTCGCCGGTATCGTCGCGATAGACGATCAGAAATCCGTCGGCCAGGTCGAAGGCCTTGGTGATCTCCTCCTCGAGCTTGGCCGACTCGTCGAAGCGTTCGTAGCGTCCGACCACCAGCTCGATGGTGGACTTGCCCTCCTTGTTGCGCCGCATGGAGCGCAGCTCATCGACGGACATGAACAGTCCGTTGTGGCGCACCTCAACGTATCCGGTCTTGGCCGCCCAGTCCAGGAGCGCCTTGTGCAGGCCCTTCTCGTCGCGCACCACCGGAGCGAGTACGGCCAAGGAAGTCTCGTCGACGAGGTTCCTGATCTCGCCGGCGACCGCATGGGCACCGAGCTTGGTAACTGGTTGGTTGCACTGCGGACAATGCGGACGTCCGGCCCGGGCGAACAGCACGCGCAGGTAGTCGTAGATCTCGGTGACGGTACCGACCGTGGACCTGGGGTTGGACGATGCGGTCCGCTGCTCGATGGCGATCGTCGGCGAAAGCCCGCGAATCTCGTCCACGTCCGGCTTGTCCTGCAGCTCCAAAAACTGCCGGGCATAGGAAGACAGCGATTCGACGTATCGGCGCTGTCCTTCGGTGTAGATGGTGTCGAAAGCCAGGGACGACTTGCCCGAACCGGACAGTCCGGTCACGACCACGAACTTGTCCTTTGGGATCTTGATGCTGACGTTCTTGAGGTTGTGGACGCGAGCGCCCTTGATGGAAATGAAGGAGTTGTTGCCCATCTGCCTGATTGCCGCACGCGCAGGATGCGGTCCGCTAATATCGAAATATAAGTCAACGGACAGTTTAGTACACCGTCCTTTTTCTGACAAGAGTCCACTGTGCCGGATGCTTTCGACATCCGACGAACGGCGGTCCGTCCGACCAAAAAACCGCGGCTGGCGCGGTCTTTCGTCGAAAGGGCTTGCTGCACCTAATGAGTGCCGGATCCGGCCGAATTCGAGGCGCGACGGACGCAGGTACGGCTGGTCTCGTTGCAAATCAGGTCACCGGCACACTGCCTTTCGCTCTGACCGGGAATACAGGGCGAACCGGACTCGGTACTCGGACCGACACAGACCTGACCGTAGCCGTCGCTGTTGTAGCAGACCCCGCTATTGCAGTCGTCGGCGGCGTCGCACCCGCTGCCGTCTTCGCCAGAAACGCAGAGACCAACATCTTCTCCTGCATCCATGATTGCACTGGTATAGCAATGGTGACTGTCGCATTGCGAATTGTCAATACACAGACTTCCGTCCTCACCGCTGGTACAGATAGGTCCTTCAGCTATGCCGTCACGGCATTCGTAACCCTCACCATACCTTTGAACGCAGGTCGCATCATCGTCACAGCCGAAGCCGGTACCGGCAGAACCCATACATGCCCCCAATTCAGCGATGCATTGATTGCTACCACAGTGACGATTTTCAGAACAATACCCGCCGACTATCGGTCGCGAACAGACATGGACTCCATAGTCATCCAAACAAACCATACCAGAACCACAATCAATGTCGGTATTACATGGCGCACCAACTGCTCCACTCGAACAAATACCGCCAGTCCAAGCATCTGCTAGTGCAGTTGAGTTAGTAACAGCTCGACCAGCCTGTCTAACACCACCAATAAATCTATCTAAAATACCGGTAGGATCAGTTACTATATGCCAGACATTCGCAGCCGACTCTCCAGCCGTATTGGCTAATGTAGACAATCCCTGCCAATACAACGCTGCATTAACACACTTGCCACCACGGCATTCATCACTTGAACCACATCTAGTCCCGTCCATTCCATTACCACAAGTTCCAGATAAGGTAGCTCCAACAACCTCTCTTGTCTGTTCAACTACAGTCCCAGCTTGAACTCGAGCATTGGCCGCATCAGCCGTGTTCGCAGTCGCACCGCAGTACCCGCCGCAGCAACTGTTGCTTGGTCCGAGCCCCTGACAGATCTGATCCGCCACCGTGCAGGGTAGGCACTGATAACCCGCACCGACTGATGCGCCTCCCGTTCCGTTGCCGGTCGTGACTGCCCCTTCGGCCGGAGAACCGCCAGTCCCCACACCAGCGTTAACCGTACCGCCGGCCGGAACGGCAGGGGCCGGAGTCGTCGATCCAGACTGCCTCTGACAGGTGTACGAGCCGTCATCCAGTCCGGCCTCGGCGCAGCTCCCCCCGACGCACTCGGTCAACAGGTCCGGATGATTGAGGTCGGACGTGACTTCATATCTTTCGGTCTCACCGGCACTAGGATCCGCATTTTCCATCTCTATAATCCCGAACGGTTGTCCGCAGGCAGCTCGCATTTTAAACAACTCACAACGAACAAAAAGTTCCTGTCGAACCATGGGTAAACGCGGCATCTGCATATGAACCAGAGCTGGATTGATGGTGTTCAAAATAATGTAGGCAAAAATTGTCAATAATAATCCGATCACACTATTCATGATCCTCTCCCGTGCCTTGCCGGCCTGATCCGAACCTCCGGACGTCAACCACTGCAGGCCGCCGATCATAAGCATGGCCGCGGAAAGTATCGCCGCGATCCCAATGGCGACCCGGTAGAGGTTCTCTATGTATTGCGCCAGGTCATCGACTAGGGTCAGGCTCCCGATCCTGACTGCCAACGTGACCCGTTCGGGACGCGAATAGCAGTAACCGCGACCGCTTCGCCCCTCAGTGTCGCATCTGTCGGGACAGGCCACGAAATCGCCATGCGAAAGCGTGCAGGCCGTACTGGTGAAGCAGCCGTAGCTCCCGTTACAGGTCAGGCTGCTTGTGGCTTGAGCCGTCGGAACCAGAGAAAACAGCACCAGGACCGACAGGTTAAGTCCGACCAGCAGTCCCGCCAGACCGGACGAGATCATGGATATCCACCCGCGATTGGCCTGTAAACGAACCATATGTCTCAATTGATCATTTTCTGTAAGAGTCGGTCGAGGTCCTGCTCCGGTATGGCGCCCTCGATCCGACGACCGTTTATGAAAAACGATGGAGTACCCTTCAATCCCAGACGTTCGGCCAGGGAACGGTCGGCCTCGACCTTCTCGGCGAAACGTCCGCTGTCCAGGCAACGCTCGAACTGCTCACTGTCGAGCCCGGTCTCCCGGGCGTACTGCAGCAGGACGGCCTGACTGAGCGTCGAGGAATTGCCGTAAAGCCGATCGAAGTACTCCCAATAGCGCAGCTGCTCACCGGCGCACTCGGCCGCCTCGGCCGACAGCGCGGCGAACGGATGGATCGAACTCAACGGAAAGTCCAAGTAGACGAACCTGACTTGATCCCCGTAGCGCACCGACAGCCGACGGAATACGGTCGACGAATCCCTGGAGAAGGGGCACTCGAAATCCCCGAACATCACCACGGTCGCGAATGCGCCGTCGATCGACGGGCCGATCGCCGGTCCATCCGCCGAATTCAGCAGGTCCTCAATCTCCTTCAGGGCGACCGTTTGGCTGTTTCCGCCATCGCTCCCGACCGACAGGCGGTTCCCGTACTGCGGCAACTCGACCAGATCCCCAGAACGTATCTGCCGATAGTAGCCGAAGGCCTTCACTCCCAAAATCAAAACGAGAGTCAGTGCCAGCAAGAAAACTGTCCATCCTAAGACGACCAGTCCCCTGCCGATGACTTGACCGCGGCTCGTCAAACCGTTTCGCGTTTCCATACCTTTAGCAGTATAGCGCAACTCCGAGCTGGAAACCTGACTGACTGTGGGGATAATGGCCCGTCCGTAATCCCGAACTCGAAAGCAAAAAACCGAAATGAAGACATTTTTTGTTCACCGGCTGAGGTCGCCTGACATTGACACGTCAAGTCCGATTTGATAACCTAACTTCAGTTTCGTGATTGATCTGTATGATCGTCCGACAAGCGCGGACGAGACAAAATGGTATGAAATTAGCATTAAACATCGCCCAAATCGTAGTTTCCGTCATCTTAGTGACCGGCATACTGCTGCAGGCCCGCGGGACGGGCTTAGGTGCCACCTTCGGCGGCGACGGCAACGTCTATCGAACCAAACGCGGACTGGAGAAGATTCTCTTCCGGTCAACTATCGTGTTCGCCAGCCTGTTCTTCGCGCTGGCTTTGGCGAACGTTCTCGTTCCGCAAGCCTAAACCGTGCGTATCTTCTGGATCGGACCCCTCCTGGTAGGGTCAACGTCCGTCCTATAATCGCAGGTACATCCACTGTGGACTCCACAATTGCCCGTCTTCGCGAACTCGTTAGTCGCGGACGGCTGAAGATCAAAAAACTGTTGGCTGCCGGTGTGGCCCGCAACGATTCGAGCCTCGACCGACGGCTCGTCTTGAGGCTTTCCGGCAAAAAACTTCCGTCCTCCGGTCAGCTCAAGTATCTCTCTCGTTTCCTCTCTCCCAAGGAAAAGACCTTGGTCGGTATCCTGACTATTGCGGTCATCCTGGCCGTAGGCGCAATCGGCGTTAGGTTCGTCTCTTCCCACATGACGAACACAGCAGCCGACGGCGGACAGTACACCGAGGCTTCAGTGGGCGGACCGCGCTTCATCAATCCCATACTGGCCTCCTCCAACGACGTCGACTTGGACATCTCCAAATTGGTCTTCTCCGGACTGGTTCGCACGGACAGCGAAGGCAACCTGGTACCGGACTTGGCCGAATCGTTCGAGACTGCCGACGACGGAAAGACCTATTCCTTCGTCCTGCGCGACGGCGTCACCTGGCATGACGGGGCTCCGTTCGGAGCGTCGGACGTCGCCGCCACCTTCAACTTCATCAAGGATCCGGCCTTCAACAGCCCGCTGATCGCCCAATTTCGCAACGTGGAGATAGAAACCCCCGACGAACGTACGGTCATCTTCCGTCTCAAGGAGCCGTTTGCGCCGTTCCTGTCGCTGCTGACGGTCGGCATCATGCCGATTCACCTCTGGCAGGAAGTCATACCGGAGAACGCCACCCGAGCCGAACTGAACGTCAAGCCGATCGGCACCGGTCCTTTCCGTTTCAAGAGCCTGACCAAAGACAAGAAAGGGGCGATTCGGTCATACACCCTCTCGAAAAACAACGAATTCTACGGCCAAAAGCCGCATCTGGCGGAAATGACCTTCGTCTTCTACCCAAATTTCGACCAGGCCGCCGATGCCCTCACCGAACGTAAGGTTGACGGAATCAGCTTCTTGCCACTAGAATATCGCGAGTCGGTCAATGAGATCGGTTCAATAATGACCTACACCTTCCGACTGCCCCAGTACACGGCGATCTTCTTCAACCAGGACAAGAATCCGGTACTGAAAAGCAAGGCTGTCCGGCAGTCACTGGCCTTGGCCATCGACAAGGATCTGGTGCTCAGCGAAACTCTGGGGTTCGACGGGGTGCCGGTCCATGGACCGATTCTGCCTGGATTCGTCGGATTCCACTCCGAGATCAAACGCTACTCCCAAGATCTGACGGCGGCCGGCAAGCTGCTCGACGACGAGGGCTGGAAGCTCGGGGACGGCAACGTCCGCAGCAAGATGCTGCCAGGTGCCGACGGCGACAAGATCGACACTCCGCTGTCCATAACCTTGACTACAGTCGACTCTCAGGAGAACGTCTCCGTCGCCGAAACCGTCAAACGGATGTGGGAAGGCATCGGAGTCCAGGTAGCAATCGAGCTGGTTCCGGTCTCGCGAATCCAGCAGGACAAGCTTCGTCCGCGCGACTACAGCGTCCTGCTCTACGGAGAGATCCTCGGCCAGGACCCCGACCCGTTTCCCTTCTGGCACTCTTCTCAGATCGATAACGGCGGACTCAACCTGTCGCGGTACTCGAACCGACGGGCCGACCAGCTGCTGGAAAAGGCCCGTGCCACGACCGACAGTGAAGAGAGAGAGTCCCTCTACCAGGACTTTCAGGACCTGCTGATCGAAGACCTGCCGGCCATTTTCCTCTACAGTCCAAACTACACCTATGCAGTCGACAGGCGAGTGAAGGGCATCGAACCGACAGTCGTCTTCACGCCGGCTGACAGGTTCACTGGTGTAGCCGACTGGTACGTAAAGACAAAAAAAGTCTGGAGATAAAACAGCGAACGTAATGCCGCGGTGGTGAAACTGGCAGACACGCTAGCTTCAGGAGCTAGTGGGGGCAACTCCGTGTGGGTTCAAATCCCACCCGCGGCACCACTCCCGACGGACTCATCAGTTATGGGTCCATCAGGAGCGGCAGGACAGACCAAAATCGAAGGGATTTGAACAGACGGCAGCGAGCGGCGAGCGTCCGTCCAGACGCGAGCGCGCGAGTGCCGACGGACCCGAACTGGTGCAGGGTCCGGCGCCGCCCAGGTGACGAAGCCCGCCGTTCGGGCGGGCAAGGAGACGATCCCACCCACGGCACCACTCCCGACGGACTCATCAGTTATGGGTCCATCAGGAGCGGCAGGACAGACTGAGATCATTTTCGGAACAGTTGAATAGCGGATAGCCTCCACCTCCTGCCCCCTGCTCAATTCTGCCGAAAGGTAAACTGCCGTCGGAACTTTCCGTCGGTGGCATGGCGACATCTTCGCCGACTAACCTAATCAACGATATCTTTCGAATCGGAAACGATGCGGCGACGGACGCTTGCTCCTTTGCTGTCCCCATCCAATGCAGAACCGACAAAAACTATGACACCTAAAGAAAAGACATCCGGCCAAGCCGGATCAAACCAAGGCCAGCGCCGCTCGGGTCACGACCAGAGACGCCGCCGACCACCGTCGTCGGGATACCCGTCCGGACGCCGCGGACCGCAGCAGCAGCATGTCATCCCATCCGCCGTAGCCGACGGACCTCAGTCCAAAAAACCCGGAGTCGGGCCGCTTAGCCGCGAAATAGCGCATCAGACGCACGCTCCGGCCGGCACCCCCAAGCTCAGGATCTACGCCTTGGGCGGACTCGAGGAGATCGGCCGCAACTGCACCGTCTTCGAGTGCGGCGACGACATCATCATCCTCGACATCGGGCTGATGTTCCCGGAGGAGGGCATGCCGGGCATCGACTACATCATCCCGGACATCTCCTCGCTGAAAGGCAAGGAGAAGAACATCCGCGGCGTCATCGTGACGCACGGACACATGGACCACATCGGCGGAATTCCCCTGACCATCGGACGCCTCGGCTACCCGACGATCTTCACTGCCCCGCTCACCGCGGGAATTCTCAAGAAACGGCAGGAGGAATTCGGTACGGTCAGCAAGCTGAAGATCCAGCTGGTCACCTCAGAGAAGAAGATCCAGCTCGGTCGGCACTTCGTCTTCGAGCCGTTCCACGTCAACCACAACATCTCCGATGCCTTCGGCGCGGCGCTGCACACGCCCTACGGAACCATCCTCTGCACCGGCGACTTCAAGTTCGACTACACGCCGGTAAACGACGATCCGATCGACCTGACCCACATCGCCGCGTTCGGACTGAGCGGCGCGCTGGCGCTCCTGTCGGACTCGACCAACGCCACCAGTCCGGGCCACCAGATCTCCGAGAGCCAGGTCGGCAAGGAGATGGAACGCATCATCCGCGAGCATCCGGGACGCCTGATCATCGGGACGTTCTCGTCGCTGCTGACGCGAGTGGGGCAGATCATCGAACTGGCCGAAAAGTACGACCGCCGAGTGCTGATCGAAGGGCGCTCGATGAGCAACAACGTCGAGATCGCCAAGGAGATGGGCTACATGAAGTTCAAGCCCAGCACCATCATCGAGGCCCGCGACTTCCTGCGCCTCCCCGACCACAAGGCACTGGTCATCTGCACCGGAGCCCAGGGCGAACGCAACGCCGTGCTCATGCGGGTGGCCAACGGCGAACATCGGACCGTCTCGCTGCGCAAGGGCGACGGCGTGGTCTTCTCGTCCTCGGTCATTCCGGGCAACGAACGGACCGTCCAGTCGCTCAAGGACACGCTGGTCAAGCAGGGCGCCAAGGTCTACCACTACGACAACCTCGACGTCCATGCCGGCGGACACGCCAAGCAGGAGGACCTGAAGCTGATGATGCGCCTGACCATGCCCAAGTACCTTATTCCGATCCACGGCAACCGCTTCATGCTCGAGGCGCATGCGGAGCTGGGGCGGGAAGTCGGCATACCCAGCGAAAACATCTTCGTCGCCGAAAACGGACAGGTCTTTGAGGTCGACAACGGCGGCATCAGAATGACCACCGAGAAGGTCTCGACCGAATACGTCATGGTCGACGGACTCGGCGTCGGCGACGTGTCGCAGGTCGTCCTGCGCGACCGCGTACAGCTGGCCGACGAGGGCATGTTCGTGGTCATCGTCACGATCGACAAGAAGACCGGAGCGCTGGTCAGCTCGCCGGACATAATCTCGCGCGGATTCATCTACATGCGCGAAAGCAAGGAGCTTATAGAGAAGGCGCGGATCAAGGTCAAGAAGATACTCAAGGACGCGGACAGCCGGACTCCGGCCTTCGAGGAGTTCATCAAGGGCAAGATCCGCAACGAGGTCGGATCGTTCCTGTTCAAGGAGACCAAACGCAGGCCGATGGTTCTCCCTGTGCTGATCGAGGTCTAGCTTGGGTGGCGCCGACGCAAGAACGCGCCGTCGCGCCTCCGAGTCTAGCCGTACCAATCCACCAAACTTCATCGAAAGCGCGGTGAAGCTGCAGCCGGTCACCTTATATAGAGATAGCCGGTTTTGGTTTTCCTTCCAGGAAAGCTAGACTTAGCGTCTTGAACAACGCCATCAATCTATCTATGGGCAAGAAAACCGTCATCAAAATCAACAAGGAGTTTCGAACTGCCCTGCAGCTGATCAACGAGACCGACCGCAACATTTTCTTGACCGGACGGGCTGGCACCGGAAAGTCGACCCTACTGACCTACTTCAGGCAGAAAACCCGGAAGCGACATGTCGTTCTGGCTCCGACCGGTGTGGCCGCACTCAACGTTCACGGACAGACGATCCATTCCTTTTTTGGCTTTCATCCCGAGATAAAGAAGAGTTTGGTTCGCAAGGCCCATCCCGACAGCCTGGATCTCTTCAAGAAGCTGGAGACGATCATTATCGACGAGATCTCCATGGTTCGGGCCGACCTGCTCGATTGCGTCGACCGGGCCCTGCGGCTGAATCGCGATCGGCCGGACCTGCCGTTCGGCGGCGTACAGATGGTTCTGATCGGCGACCTGTTCCAGCTTCCGCCGGTAGTCACCCGTGACGAGCTGGACATGTTCCGCACCAGCTATCCTTCGCCGTACTTCTTTTCTGCCGACGTGATGCGACAGTTTCCGGTCGAGACTTTCGAGCTGAAGAAGGTCTACCGCCAGAAGGATCGCGATTTCGTAGAGCTGCTCAACCGCGTCAGGAACGCAAGGGTAACCGAAGATGACGTCAGGCTGTGGAACGAACGGCACGATCCGGATTTCGATCCCCGTAATGAGGATGACTACATGGTCCACCTGACCACCACCAATAAGATGGCGCAGCGCAGGAACGACTTGGAGCTGAGTCAGCTTGAGTCGAAGGAGTGGCGGTTCAAGGCGACTTCCTTCGGTGACATCGGCGGTCGGCGCATGCCATCCGAGGCGACCGTTACGGTCAAGGACGGCGCACGCATCATGTTCACCACCAACGATCCGCTCAAACGCTGGGTCAACGGCAGTTTGGGTACGATTCGTCGAGTCAGGCAGGACGATGAGGCCGGTCAGCCGGTGCTGGAAGTCGAGCTGGAGAACGGTGACGAGGTTGAGGTCGAGCGGCACACTTGGGAAGTCTTCGAGTACCGAAGCGGTCAGGGCGGAAGTCTGGAAGAGGAAGTGGTCGGGTCATACACTCAATATCCGATCACGCTGGCCTGGGCGGTGACGATCCACAAGAGTCAGGGCAAGACCTTCGAGCGGGTACTGGTCGACGTCGGTCACGGTGCCTTCGCACATGGTCAGATGTACGTCGCCCTGAGTCGCTGCATGACGCTGAAAGGGATCGTCCTATTGCGCAAGTTTAGGCCGACGGACGTGATCTTGGACCGGGCGGTCACGGATTTCATGGGTCCACAATCTTGATGTTGCATGTATGAAGTCAAGGCTTTGGTGGGTGGAAATTTAACGCCCATTCCATCAGCGATGGAAATTATCTTCGTCGTGTTGGTTATTACCCTGTTGATTGTTCCACTCAGAAAACTTAAAAAGACCAAAGGTAAGTTGCCTTTGAGAGTCTAAAGGTGGTCCCATGAAACTTCCGTCAGTGACGGGACGGAACTAAAGCCGGTCGCCCATACAAGGCGGCCGGCTTTGGTCTACGGACGATGGAAACAGTCTAGGATGTCGTGCAGGAAAGTCAGTCTGCGGCACGAATCGACGAGTGCTCACAGTCCGTTCTTCTCACCTGATTCCAACTGCCCATCAAATGGACACGTTTTTCTCCAATAGGAGCGTTTCGGCCAGATGTTCACCGTCAACGGGCTGGCCTCGATCATCCAGCACCTTCCATTTCAATCCGGTTTTTTCGGCAAATTCCCTCAGTGAAGCAAAAAATTCCTCTTCGTCTATCTGTTCGTAGTCGAGCGGGAAGATGTAAGCTTTCCCTTCATCCTTCAGTACTCGTCTGATTTCCTGCCAGCAGGCGTTGAATCCGGTCCGATCGAGATGTGAGAAGACATGCGCAGAGATCGACCATGAGGCGACCAGACGGTCGAACGACCCGTCCCTGAACGGCAGTTCCGGAAAGACAGCTTGGATGACGTTCGCCTCCTCGGGCTTCCGACGCAGTCGGAGGTGGTCGATGAGTATCTTACGGGCCGTCTTGAGCGTCTTTTCGATTTCCTCCTCGTCCTTGCCGGCCGTCTCCAGTTCGATGCGGCGTTCCTTCAGTCTCGGTTCGACCTTAGTCAGCCAGTCAGGAATGTCCCTAAAGCCGCGTTCCGCATAGACACAGTCATACCAAGCCTGTTTCCGAAACTCGGACAGGGGGTCGTATTCACGTCTCGGGTCTCCGACAAAAGACGGCAAGCTTTCTTCTGTGTCGGCCATCTCCTGCTTATAGGTCGTTTCGATGAAAAATCGGGCCTCTCCCCAAGCGTCGGCAACCGGTCCGAAATCTTCAAATTTTTTCCTGTCCAGTTTCCTGGTGAGGTCATTGGCCTTTTTGATCAACTCCAGGAACTGTTCCAGCCATTTCTTCTGCCGGCTCGTCAGATCCTCTTTCTCGCCGGCCAGCTGATATTCTCCGTGCTGGCGACAAGAGTTTCCGACAGGCAGGGCCAGCTCCCCGTCGTCGGCACTGTCTCCACTGACGGCGGGCAACATTCGATCAAGAAAGGCTTCAGGGTTGTCGATAAATTCGGCCGTCTCCCCGAACTCGTAGTCCACGATGAACGTGTGCGGATTGTCCCGCTCTGTTCCCATCCTCTGCCAAGGATCGCCGATATAGACCACATCCTTGCCGTCAGGGAACAGTTCCTCTTTCGGTATGCCGGTCTCATCCTCCAGCCGCTCCGGAGTTCGGCCGGTCAGGGCCTTACCGAGCGGATCGACCTCCATCACGGTTTCGGCTACGACACGTCGTTCCGAAAGGTCGGGACGGTGATCCGCTTCTTTTGCTTTAGGATCCAAACCGACGATAGGCTCCACGTCTCCCTGCAGCTCAAGATCAATGTCCTCACTGTCGGATAGACTCCGCCGAAATCTTTGTTCTGACATGTCCATATGGTTAAGGTGGATTCGGTAATCAGGCTAGCGTATTTCCTGGCGTTTTTAAAGACGTTTTCGTCTCGCTGCAAGATGTCGGATGATCGGTCGTTAGGTACGTTCACACTAACTGATCAAGACCTAGACTGAAGAAGACACCGACGCGATAGCGCACTGCCATCGCTCCGAATCAGCGGTCACCTGAATGAAAGACTGACGGAACCGTTTCCGCCAGTCTTTTGTCATTTCGGCTACCTCAACCTATACTTCCCGCATATGACAATAAGCAACAATAGGCGAAAAACCCTCATTTCCGGCATTCAACCCTCGGGTCAGGTCCACCTCGGCAACTGGGTCGGTGCGCTCAAGAACTGGGTCCGGCTTCAGGACGATCCGAACTACGAATGCTCGATCTTTGTGGCCGACTACCACTCGCTGTCCGGCGACTATGACCCTCAGGACAAGCGGCGGCAGGTACTGGAAATCATGACCGAACTGCTGGCCGCCGGACTGGACCCGGAAAAATGCACTCTCTTCCGTCAGTCGGACATTCCGGAGCACACCGAGCTGTGCTGGATCTTCAACACCCTCACTCCGCTGTCCTTCCTCGAGCGCATGACGCAGTTCAAGGACAAGTCCGGCCAGCAGGACAGGAACGTCAATATGGGACTGCTAGACTATCCGGTGCTGCAGGCAGCGGATATCCTGATCCATCACGGCGAGGCCGTACCGGTCGGACGCGATCAGGTCCAACACGTCGAGCTGACCCGCGATGTCGCACGCTTCTACAACCGCAAGTACGGAGTCGACTACTTCCCCGAGCCTGAACCGTACCTGACCGACACCCCCAAGCTGCGATCGCTGACCGATCCGCTCAAGAAAATGTCCAAGTCGCTGGGCGAAAAATCGTATATTGCCCTCTCCGACGAGCCTGACGTCATACTGAAGAAAATCAAGGGAGCGGTGAGCGAGACCGAGGGCAGGCTGACGCTGACGGAGGCCGAGCTCGACGAACTGCTGACCAAACCGCTGGAGGAACGAGGCCTGGACGAGGAGACGTTGCGCGGACAGGCCGGAGTTTGGAACCTAATAGGGCTATTGCGGCTTTTCGGACATGAGGGTGAGGCCCAACGGTTCGTCGACAGCCAGCCGATCCGCTACGGCGAACTCAAGCCGCTGTTGGCCGAACGGATCGCCGAACGGTTCGCCGACTTCCGCGAACGCAAACGCGAGCTGGAGGCCTACCCGGACCGGGTACTGAAGATCTTCGCTGCTGGTGCCGAACGGGCCCGAGAGACGGCACGGAAAACTATGGAAGAGGTGCGCCGAACGATCGGTATCAGGTAAAACGCCATATCCAAAAACCGCCAGATCAGACTCTGACGGTTTTTGATTATCTTAGTCAGTTAAGCGACACACCTCGGGCTCACGCCCGGGGTTTAGGCTTCACAACGAAAAACTTGCCTCAAAACCAAAACCCCCATGATCAATGGGGGCTGGTGAACTAAACTCGCTTGCCTCCTTCCGATTTGGATCCTTAAACGGCGAGGAACATGTCCAAAATTTTCCTAGTCGCTCCAGTACGGACGGCGCTGCCATTCGTAAGACAGCGACTTGCTATTTGTTGAATGACTGTAGCCTTTTCCAATCTTCCGACCGCCGCCTTGACTGCAACAAGTATTTGATCTCGAGTATAACCATCACCGCTGTAGTATTCCCCGCCTTTAAGATCAAATTGCCTTTTTGCGGAAAAGGCACGAGCATCCTCCAAAAATTGGAGATTTTCATCCACATCTTTTCCTGATCTTATGTTCTCTACATTCTCGACGAGAACGCCGTCCATCTCATTCTGTGCCAACCATCTTGCCAGATCGCAGAATTCTTCTTTTCCGAACCTTTCGGCAATCTCGCTCGAGAGCCTCTCTACCAAGACCATGGTAAGATACGGTTCCAGACTAAACATTTCGTCCCGATTCGTTGGTCTTCTCTCAATTTCTTCTCTCTTCCAATCTTGAATTCCTCTTGTTTTTGCGTTTTCTAAAATCTCGTCTGCTATGCCACTAGCAGTCTTGATCGCGTGCTCAATCCGATTTTGCCCTTCGGCTTCTGGATCCAAGGGTGGCCTTTCTTGCTTTTCCGACATATCTCTCTAAATTAGAGATAAATTAATTGATGGGTTCAATTTAAATCTTAACAGAAAGAGGAGGAGGGAAGTAACTGTCAAGGAAAAACCTCGTCTGGAAAGACGGTTATCTGTCCTAAAATGGAAAATGGGTGAGAGGTACAAGAAACGAAAAACCGCCCGGAAAGGCGGATTTTTCGATGGTTCATGGTCGACCTGTAAGCCGGATTCTGTCGTCGCCCGACACGCGTGAACGCATCCCGGACAACGGACGGCCATCTATCTGGGACCGTCGTTGCCGACGGCCTCTAGCGAGCTACCAAACTTGCTCTTGCACCAGGCAGGGTTTTCCACGGCGCCGCTCGCGCGGCTGTCCCGCGTGGGCCCTTACCCCACGTTTTCAACCTTACCCGGCTCGAGGAAACCTTTCGGTTCCGCTCGAGGCCTCACCTCCGCTTGCGCTCGGGTTCGGGCGGTGTGTTTTCTGTTTCACTTTCCCTAGGCTTGGGGCCGACAGAGACTTCTCCAGTTTCCTAGGAGAAATGCCCGTCAAACCTTATTCCCGGTCGTCGTTAGCGACTACCTGCTTCCTCGGCGTTGCCGCTCGAGGGGTGTCCGGACTTTCCTTCCCTGCCCTGTTTTTGCGGCAAGGACGACCGTCCGGTCGGCCATGATGCCCCTTGCGGGACCAAACAAATGTAGCCGAAAAGACCGCACGAGTCAAGCCTCACGCTTGACAAATAGCGTGATTTATGCTATTTTTCATCGTTCCTGTGGTCATTTATCACAGGACAGAGTTAGGGCTGTATGCAGTGTTTAACTTACAGCTCTTGTATCGGCCGTGAGGAGGCCGAAAGGAGGAGGAAATGGGAAGTTTTCTGAAGGCCGCTATCGCGGCTGTAGTACTGGTTGTTGTTTTGAGTGGCTGCAACGACAGCCATAACCGGAATGCGCTCCTGTACGAGCGCAACGATGCATATGACTACTTGGACAGGCGGGTCGACCTGACCGTGCGGAGTCTCGATTCCACTCGGGCGACTCGGGCACATCTGGCCGCAGTCGGTCTGCCGCGGACATCAGGCATACTGGCCGACGTTGACGCCATACTGTTGGCGGCGGAGGTGGGCCGGAACCTACTGCTCGTGCAGCGGCAGAACGTGGGGCAGATCCAGAGCCAAGACGAGGCGCAGGCGGTCCGGGAGACGGCCGATGACCTGACCGACGCAGTTCAGTGTGCGCTGCGGACAGTGAATGTCTCCGTCGGTCTGATCGTGGACAGACGGACCAACGGGACCCAAATCGACCGGCTGTTCTGCGCCGAACAGGTGCGGCACGACCATCCGCTTTGGCCCGGCGGTCCGGCCGCCCAGATGCCGGCCCAACGGGAGATCCTGCTGCAGCGGCAGCTCGAACTGGCCGAGGGTACGGTAAGCTATCTCTACGAGGCTTACCTTCTCCCGGCTGAGCAGCCGTAATCGCCGTCCGCACCGCCGGACCTTTGCACCGCACGATTATCGTGCGGTGCTTTCGTCTGTCGAGTTTACTTAGTTAGTCATTCGACGCTCCCGACGGTTGCGACGGCACTTCGGGGAAGTATAGTGGCTAGATAGCGGCAGCAAAAGTTCTGGCAACATCCACCACACTACGATCCCGCGGAGTTGCGGGTGACAAAGCAGGCCACTACCAATCAAGAGTAACGCCGAAACTTCGGTTGCCTCAAGCCGAATTCCCCGATAGAATGAAGTCGTCGTAAATCAAGAATATTTAGCTATGAAAAGGACAGAATTGGCCTTCACTGCAGCCCTGGTGCCGTTCGACTTCCTGCTGGTGCTGGCGGCCGGAATCACGGCCTACAACCTGCGCTTCGGCTGGCTGACCGACTTCCGCCCGGTAGTCCTGACCATGTCGTTCAGCGACTACCTGCTGCTGTCGGCCGGACTGGCCGCGGTCTTCGTCCTGTTCTTCACCTTCGCCGGACTATACAACGTCTCCGGTCCGCGCCGCCTGCGAATCGAGCTGACCCGCATCTTCCTGTCGTCCTCGACGGCGATCATGACCTCCATTGCCCTGATCTTCTTCCGTCGCGAGCTATTCGAGTCGCGTTTCATCGTGCTGGCAGTCTGGTTCTTCGCCGTACTGTTCGTCGGCTGCGGCCGAATCTTCGTCCGTCTGCTCCAGCGGCTGCTGCTCAAGTACGGCATCGGCACGCATCGGGTGGCCATCGTCAACGACGATCGGCGCTCGGCCGACAAGCTGGCCGAGACCTTCAGCCGCTTTCCGGTCCTCGGCTTCTCCGTGGTCAGCCGATGCGACCGCTTCGACGGCGCCGCCAAGTCCAAGCTCGACCGGCTGGCCAAGACAGGACAGCTGGACGAGATCATCGTCATCGGCGCCGGAACCGACCGAGACGAACTGTCGCGCATACTGGCCTTCGCCCGCTCGCGCCAGCTGGCCTTCAAGTACACCGCCGACCTGTTGGCGACGCAGGTCCGGGGCGTGGAAATCGGCGACATCGCCGGATTGCCTGTGGTCGAGATCCGCAGCACCCGACTCGACGGTTGGGGTCGCATCTTCAAGCGAATCTTCGATATTATCGTCTCGACCCTGCTTATCGTCCTGGTGTCCCCTATCCTGGTCGTCACGTCTGTCGCCATCAAAATCGATTCTAGGGGAACGGTCTTCTTCTCGAAGCTGCCCGACGGGCTGACGGTCAAACGCATCGGTGAGGGAGGACGTCCATTTACCTACCTGAAGTTCAGGTCAATGAAACGCGACCAGCATTTTCTGCGCTACGACGAACTGGCCAAACTGAACACCCGCAAGGACGGACCGCTGGTCAAGATCAAGGACGACCCGCGTGTCACCCGAGTTGGCCGCTTCATCCGCAAGTACTCGATCGACGAGCTGCCCGAACTGTTCCTGGTGTTGAAGGGCGACATGTCGCTCGTCGGTCCTCGGCCACACCTGCCGGAGGAGGTCGAAAAGTACAAGGAACATCACCGACGCGTCTTTACCATAAAGCCCGGAATCACCGGCCTGGCGCAGGTCTCCGGAAGATGCGACCTGTCGTTCGAAGACGAGATCCATCTCGACACCTACTACATCGAGAATTGGTCACCTTGGCTTGACCTGTCGATCCTGATCAAGACGCCGATCGTGATCCTGACCCGTCCGCCGACCGCCTGACCGTCGAGAGACAATGCGCAAAGAAAAAAGACCAGCGATGCTGATCATGAGAGCCTGACTGACCGACCTACCACATGAAAATCGCCCTAGTCCACGATTACCTGATCCAAGACGGCGGCGCCGAACGCGTCTTCAAGACCTTTCACGAGGTCTGGCCCAAGGCACCGATCTTCGCGCTGCTGCACGACGAGAAACGCTTCGGGAAAACCTTCCGCGGCGACATAAGGACATCTTTCCTGCAGCGGATCCCCTTCTCCAGACGGCACTTCAGGTGGCTCATGCCGCTCATGCCGGCGGCGACCGAAGGGCATAACCTCAACGACTTCGACCTGGTGCTGTCGAGCACGTCAGCCTTCGCCAAGGGCGTCATCACCAAGCCGGAGACGCTGCACGTCAGCTACTGCCACACGCCGACCCGCTACCTCTGGTCCGACACCCATACCTACGTCAACGAGATCGGGCTGCCGCGTCCGGTCAGGTCGATAATGCCGCTGCTGCTGTCGAGCATCCGCTCCTGGGACCGCAACGCCGCCGACCGGGTCGACCGCTTCGTGGCCAACTCACAGGCCGTCCGCCACCGAATCGCCAAGTACTACCGACGCGACAGCACCGTCATACATCCGCCGGTCGACACTCATAACTACTCCATCTCCCCGCGGATCGACGACTACTACCTGGCCGGCGGTCGGCTGGTGGCCTACAAGAGGTTCGACGTCGTGATCAGGGCGTTCAACAAGCTCGGCATTCCGCTCAAGATCTTCGGCGAGGGACCGTCCTTCTCGGCGCTGCGCCGGATGGCCAGACCGAACGTCGATTTCGTCGGCAAGGTCAACGAACGGCAGAAGGCGGAGCTGTATGCCCGGGCCATCGCCTACCTCCATCCGCAGGACGAGGACTTCGGCATCACGCCAGTCGAGTCCATGGCCGCCGGCCGCCCGGTCATCGCCTATCGGCGCGGCGGGGCGCTCGAGACGGTCGTCGATGGAATGACCGGAACTTTCCTGGAGGACCAGAGCTGGGAGGAGCTGGCCAACTGCGTGATCAGGTTCGAGCCGGAAAAATTCGATCCGCAGAAAATCCGCCGACACGCCGAGCAGTTCAACACGAGCGTCTTCAAGAGACGAATCAAGGACTTCGTCCGCGACGCCTATCAGGAGCACCTCAGGAACGAGGAGGATTTCCTGATGAAGTCGCCCGACCGGCTGCTTAGAGTCGAGCCGGGTCTGAAGATAACGAACTAGGCCATGAGAATTGCGGTCGACATCCGGCCACTCCTAGATCCGCAGAGGACCGGAGTGCCGCTCTACACGCTGCACCTGATGCGGCGCTTGGCGGAAGGGGGGGCGCACGAATACGCCCTCTTTTGCAATTCCTCGAGACTGCCGTTTCCGACCGACGTTCCGCCGCCGA
Organism: Parcubacteria group bacterium CG1_02_58_44; assembly: GCA_001872545.1. GTDB lineage: Bacteria > Patescibacteriota > Patescibacteriia > SG8-24 > SG8-24 > UBA1561. The sequence goes on along the minus strand of MNWN01000011.1, from coordinate 8,612 downwards.
ACGGCTCGATCACCCATCACTTCTTCCGCCGGCCTAACCGTCTGATAAACCTATCCGTCTCCCTGGCCGGCCGACCCAGACTGGAGGAGATGGTCGGCGAGTTCGACTTGGCCTACCTGCCGGACCTGAACTTCCTGGCGACCCGCCGTCCATACGCATTGACGGTCCATGACCTGTCCTTCGTCCGGCATCCGGAGTTCTTCTCCCGCAAGCACCTGCTGCGCAACCGGCTGGCCGGACTCCGGCGCATGCTGAACCGGGCGATGTTGGTGATCGCGGTCTCGGAACACACCAAGGAGGACCTGACCGAGACGTTCGGCCTAGACGCTGACCGAATACGCGTGGTCAGCCCCGGCGTGGACACCAATCTATATCGTCCGCTTGCCGCCGTCGAGACCGCCGGCACGCGAAAGAAATACGGCTTGCCCGAACGGTTCGTCCTGTTTCTGGCCACGCTGGAGCAGCGCAAGAACGTAACCGGAATCATCCGGGCCTTCGACCTGGCCGACACGGGCGAGACCGAACTGATACTGACCGGCGGACGTGGCTGGCTGCATGAGCGAATCTTCAGGGCCGTCGGAATGGCCCGCAAGCGAGACCGGATCAAATTTCTGGGCTACGTCGACGAGGACGACAAGCCGGCGCTCTATTCGGCCGCATCAGCCTTCGTCTACCCGTCTTTCTACGAAGGTTTCGGCATGCCGGCGCTCGAAGCGCTGGCCTGCGGCACGCCGGTCATCGCCAGCAGCACGACCTCCCTGCCCGAGGTGGTCGGCGACGCCGGGCTGCTGGTCAATCCCGACCGAACCGAAGAGATCGCCTGGGCCATCGGTGCCGCCCTGAACGATACCGGTCTCGAAAGGCATCTCCGCCTGGCCGGACCGACCCGAGCCGGCCGGTTCACTTGGGACCGCAGTGCCGACCGACTGGAACGCATCTTCGCCGAAATCAAACCTTGAATTCGAACAGGCAAAAGACCGCCCATCAGGGCGGTCTTTTTATTTTTCCTAATTACGGCACTCGAAACGTCTGTTCAAAACACCAATCACTCACCAACCTCAATCCACTTACCGTCAGGACCCTTAGACAAGACGATTCGCTTCAATTCCGGACATGGAGTCGGCACATCACCTTCCATCCATTGTTCCCGATCGTAACTGTCCAGTCCATCAAAATATGACGGCAACTGCAAGAAGGTAATCGTTTTCACTTCTTCACTACTTAAGTTCATATCCAACTCCCTGTCATATCTTTTGCCATTTCCCTTCCCCCTGTTCCACCCATCTACCTTTAGTGCGGACAGCAAATCCTCACGCAGCTGGTCCCAATCTTCGTTCGTCGCCCCCTTCTCTCCCTCTCCTCTTTCCTTCATAAAATTTGCCCAACGACTGGAAATTTCTCCCCAATTTCGTTCGACTTCCTCTTTGTTGTGAGCTTCAGTTTCCTCCTCTGTCCATCCATTCACTCCCTCGATTGGCGTACCCCTTGATTCACTCATAATTTCAGTTAAAAACTGATCAGTTAGCGGAAGTTAATCACTTCAAAAGAAGTTTATCGGGGGGGCAAAAACAATCAAGCCGATTCCGATCAGAGACAAAAGACGGTCGAAAAAGACCGCCCCTCTCAAGGCGGCTTTTCTTGTTATCGCCATTCAGATTAACCTAACGGCCTTTTCAGAATCAGCTCGAGAATCGCATGCGTATGAACAATCGGACGCGAATCCACCCGTACGAGCGAATTCTTCCTAACGACCTCAAAATTCCTGGTCAGCTTAAGAATCTCCGACTCGTCCTGCGCGTAGTCAACCCTACCGTCCTGGTCCGCTATCATGGTGTTGAAATGAATCAGGAAGAAACCGCCGGGCTTGAGCACGCGACAAGCCTCCTCAAGGGCTCGATGCTTATCCAAGTAGTGCACCACGTTGATCATGAAAAGGGCTCCGATGCTACAGTCGTCAAAATTCAATTGTTCGGCATCACCAACCTCAAACTGGCAATTCGGATACCCTGACCTGGCCGTCGCAATCTCCTCTGCGGAGAGATCAACGCCCAAGACTTCGATCCCCCGACTGCGAAAGACGACCACATCTCGACCGCTGCCGCAGCCAAGATCGACCAGACGGCCCGCAAAACCGTTCGAGAGCAGAAAGTCGGCGAATCCCTGGGCGTAAGCGGTAAAATGACTATCCCAATGACGCCCAGAAAGATATTTTCGATAGAGCTCTTCATTCTGCATAACTGTTGGGTTTATTTACGCCGAGTTACGCACCCATCTAAGGTCAGCATACCCAATCTGGGAGCGGCGACAAGGTCGCAACAAACTTACGTGACTGCACGAATCGAACTACCCTTAAATCCCGACACACCTTCTGCTATAATATGCGTATTGCATTCGGATCCGGCACGACGATGCCCTTAGGCATCCGGAACTAGCTGAAGATGATCATGAAGATCGGCATCGACGCCCGTTTCTACGGCACAATCGGCAAGGGCCTGGGGCGCTACGTCAGCGAGCTGATCGCTCACCTCGAACGGATTGACGACCGGAACGAATACGTCATTTTCCTGCGCCGGGAAAACTTCGACGACTACCGGCCGACGGCGCCGAACTTCCGCAAGGAGCTGGCCGAATACCGCTGCTACTCTCTGCATGAACAGGTCCTCTATCCGCTGTTTCTGCGCCGCTTCCGCCTGGACCTGATGCACTTCCCCCACTTCAACGTGCCCCTGCTGTACCGCCGGCCGTTCGTCACGACTGTGCATGACCTGATTCTGCTCCACTTTCCGACCGTCCGTTCGACGACTCTCAACCCACTGACCTACCGACTGAAGTACCTAGCCTACCGACTGGTCATGGCCAGCGCTCTCCGACGGGCTAAGACCATCCTGACCGTTTCCGAAACGACCAAAAAGGAGATCGAGCGACTCTTTCCGAAGACAAAAAACAAGTCGATCGTCGTAACCGGCTGCGCCTGCTCAGAAAAGTTCAGCGAAAACCAAAAAGAAAACCAACCTGCCGAGACGTCCGTCGGACCAAAAAAACCCTATGCCCTCTACGTCGGCAGTGCCTATCCGCACAAGAACCTGGAACGTTTGGTCAAGGGATTCGACCGTTTCCGCCGACAGGGCCACGAGGACTTCGGACTGGTGCTGGTCGGAGCCAACGACTACTTCTACGAACGACTGCAGAAGGAGATGACTCGCGAACGACTCGGCCTGGGGGTGACGTTCTTCGGACGGGCCAGCGACGAGGAACTGGCCGACCTGTATCGCAACGCGTCGTTCTACGTCTTCCCGTCGCTGTGCGAGGGATTCGGCATCCCACCGCTCGAGGCGATGAGCTACGGACTGCCGGTCGTCTCCTCGAACCGATCGTGCCTGCCGGAGACGCTGGGCCAGGCTGCGCTCTACTTCGACCCGGAGGACATCGAATCGATGGCCGCGGCCATGTCACAATTGGCCGACGACGAAGGACTGCGAACCAAACTGATCGAGGCCGGAAGAATCCAGTGTGCCTGCTACAGCTGGCGCGATACGGCCGCCCGCACGCTGACCGTCTACGAACAGAACCTACAAAAGAACGATGAACGACATCAACAGACAGCCTGACGACACCGACGCCGCAGTCCAGGAACTGTCGCGGACGGAGGAGATACGACGACCCGAAAGGGAGCGCCGCTTTTCTCCGTTCGTCATAGACCTCAAACCGCCGTCGATTGAGACTCATCCGGCCCCACAACCAGAAAAGATCAAGCCGGCCCAGACCAAACGCCGCCTGCCGTACAGATGGCAGATGATGCTCGACGAACGGATCTACCTGAAGGAGATGCGTCATCGGTCAGTCTCGATCCGGCCCCGAGGCTGGCGCGACCTGCCGCCGAAGGAGGCCCTGACGTTGGTCCATGCGGTGACTCTCACTATCCGAAACTTCTTCGAAGGACACCCGATGGCCGAGCTGACCGTCCTGGCCCTGCTGCAAACCGTAGTGGTGCTCATCTATCGGCTGACATTGCAGCCTCTACTTTCTCTGCTCCCCATTCCGGCCAAGAGTCCGGCTGCCGAGATGCCGCCGATCGCCGTCGCCGGACCGATAGTCAGACCTGCGACCAAGCTGAAACTACCGACCTTACCGGTCGTCCGCCTGCCCAAGCCGAACCTAGGCAGTCTGCTGCCGACCGGATTGGCCCTACCCCGTCTGCGCCTGAAGCCAGTCTGGGCCATTGCTTCGCTGTCCTTGGCCGTACTGCTGCCGCTCGGCATCTACAGATCGTTCGGCTCACTGAGCCTGATCAGGACCGACGCTGTGGCCCAAGGACTGCAGGCCATGGAGAGTCTGAAATTAGCACAGACCGCCGCCCAAACCAGCGACTTCGATGGGGTCCAAGCGGCCTTCCGTCAGGCAGAGGAGCATTTCGTACAGATAAAAAGCCGACTCGGCATCCTGTCATCCATACTGACCGCCGCCGGATCGGTGATTCCGTCGAGCGACGTCTCGACGGCCGGACTGATGCTCGTGGTCGGCGATCAGCTGTCGGCCGGCGGCAGAAAGCTGGCCTCGGGACTCGACGTACTGAAGTCTGACGTTTCGCCGTCGGAGAAACTGCGAGGACTCGAGATACAGCTCTCTCGGGCCATGCCCCATCTAATACGCGCCAACGAGGCCGTAGCCCTGATGTCCCCGGAATCGCTTCCGGTCGAATACCGCGACACGCTAGATCAGGCCAAGTCAGAACTGCCGCGGCTCGTCGGCGGCATGGACCAGCTCACCCACATGGCCGGCTTCCTGGCCCTGCTGGTCGGCTCGGAGCAGCCGCGACGCTACCTGCTGGTCTTCCAGAACGACTCCGAACTGAGGCCGACCGGCGGCTTCATCGGCAGTTTCGCCCTGCTCGACGTAAGCCAAGGCAAGGTGACAAATCTCGAGATACCGGGCGGCGGATCGTATGACCTGCAGGGGTCTCTTACCGAAAAACTGATCGCTCCACGCCCGTTGCGTCTCATCAACCCGCATTGGCAGTTTCAGGACGCTAACTGGTCGCCCGACTTCCCCACCTCGGCCCAACGTCTGGCCTGGTTCTACGAGAAGAGCGGCGGCCCGACCGTGGACGGAGTGATCGCGATCAACGCCAGCGTGATGGAACGGCTGCTGTCCGTGGTCGGTCCGGTCGAAATGCCGAAATACGAAGTCACACTGTCGTCCGACAACTTCATGACCGAAACGCAGCGCGAAGTCGAGATCGACTATGACCGAGAGGAAAACCGACCGAAGCAGATCATCTCCGATCTGGCGCCCATCATCCTCGAACGGGTCATGAACGCCGAACGTGACGACTACCTGCCGCTGGCCGAGGCGGTTAGCGACTCGCTGACCGACCGTGAGATCCAGATGTGGTTCAGCGATCCGGACATGCAGAACCGTTCGGTCGATCTGGGCTGGTCGGGCGAGATCAGGACCTCCCCCGGCGACTACCTGCAGGTGATCCACTCCAACATCGCCGGACAGAAGACCGATGCGGTCATGACCGAACGGATCAGGCATGACGCCAAGGTACTGGCCGACGGATCGGTGCTGGTCACGCTGACCGTCAGCCGAACCCACAATGGACTCAGGGGCGATGACTTCACCGGAGTGCGCAACGTCGACTACCTGCGCGTCTACGTACCGCTAGGCAGTACGCTAGTCGAGGCTGAAGGATTCGAGGCTCCGGATCCCAAGCTGTTCAAGCTTCCCGATCCGGACTACGTCCAGGATCCGGTCCTGGCTCGCGCTCAAGATGAGGAACTGCTGGACCGACGCTCGGGTACGCGGACATCGACCGAAAACGGCAAGACCGTCTTCGGCAACTGGGTGCAGACAGATCCGGGCCAGACCAGCGAGTTCACGCTCACCTATCAGCTTCCTCCGGGCACCGTCGAACTTCAGGGTCCGCAAGGCAACCTGATCTCCTCGCTCTACGCCAGTCTGACCAACGGCAGCGAAAGCCGACGACTCAACTACTCGTTGCTGGTCCAGAAGCAGTCCGGAGCCGTACCGGCCGAACTGGTCTCTACGGTTGACCTGCCGCGCGGCTTTTCCACGGTTTGGTCATCGCCCGACCATGAGACCGACGAACGCGGCCGCGAGGTCGCCGAGGAAACGCTGACCCACGACCTTTTCTTCGGCGTCATGGGAGAGATGCCGATCCGCTAGCTTTTCAACTATGCCCAGAAAGAAGGAGGAAAAAGACCCAAAACCGAAAACACCTGCGAAGCCGCGAAGGCCACGCCGGAAAAAGACGACCGAATCGAACGTGAGGCCCTCCAAAAAATCAGCCGTCAAACCGTCGACCGACTCCGTCATGCCCGAGACTAAGCCGGAAACGCCGATCGTAATATCGGAAGAGACGGTCCCGAAGGTCGCCGACGAGTCCGCCGTCCTGCCGACGGAAACAGTCAAAGAGATGTCGTCCGTCGACAGCGACGAGATCGAAAGGGAGCTGACCGATATCTACTTTGACCGGGACTCGGACAAGGATGGCGACGAGGACATGTCTCGTCTCGAGAAGGTCCGCCATTCCACCCCGAAAAAGATTCTGATCGGTTTGCTGATCTTCACGGCCGTGCTGGCCGCTGCTTCATGGATCGGTCTGCTGTTCTTCGGCGGTTCGAAACCGAGCTTTACCGGAGACCAGGTCACAATGTCGATCGACGGACCGGACGAAACCGAAAGCGGCGCGGAGACCGAATTCGTCGTCCGCTACAAGAACGCCTCGGACACCCCGCTCGGCACGGCCGTGCTGGAACTGCGCCTGCTCGACGGATTCTTCCTGACATCCTCGGAACCGGAGCTGGAGGACGGACACACCTACCTGATCGGTTCCCTGCCGCCGTGGGGACGGGGCCAGCTGACCTTCACCGGTTCCCTGCTCTCGCCGCTCGATACCGAACACGACATCCAGGCGATCATCACCTACCGTCCGGCCAACTTCAGTTCCGAATTCCAAAAGGTCACAACCAGAGGCGTATCGACTGTCGGGTCGGTCATGCAAATCCAGGCGGAAGGTCCGGGAAAGTCACTGCCCGGCGACCAGGTCGAGCTGACATTCAGCTACCGCAACGAATCTAACCGTCAGATCGAGAATGCCGCTGTCGTCGCGTCCTACCCGCCGGAATTCATCCCCGAATCGAGCGATCCGTCCGCCTCCGACGAAACCTATGCCGTCTGGCGGCTCGGCACGGTCGAACCCTACGGCACCGGATCGGTGAAGGTTACCGGTGCCTTCGCCTCCGAGGCGCATGGCGACGTGACGGTAACCGCATCTGCCGGCTATACCGACGCGACCGAAAGCTTCGTGCCGCAGATCGAAGCGTCGGTCACGACCGAAGTGCTGCAGGGCGAACTGGTGGCCGCTATGGTGCTGAACGGACGATCCGAAGAACAGGCCGTCCGACTGGGGGATCTTCTCCGTTACTCGATCAGCTACCGCAACACCGGCGAGGCCAGCCTCGGCAACGTAAGGATATCGGTCCAACTGAACCCGTCACCTGAGGCCGGACTTGTGCTCTGGAACGAGCTCGAGGACGAATCCAACGGACAGCTGAATGACGGCCGCATCACCTGGACGTCCAGGCAGATACCGTCCCTGGCGCGAATCGAGGCCGGCGAGGAGGGAGTCATCCAATTTTCCGTTCCCCTTTCGGCCGAACCGCCGACTGAAGCTGAAAACCTGTCGCTGATCGGCTGGGTGGAGACCGAAGTAAAGTCGGTAGACGGGGACGTTGTCGACAGGATCACCAAGTCACAGCCGATTACGGCCAAGGTGCTGAGCGACACGACGCTTTCCGCTGCTGTCTGGTTCTATGACGAGGAGGGCGTGCCGGTCGGTTCCGGACCCCTGCCTCCGGAAGTCGACCAGCCGACCACCTACCGAGCCGTCTGGACGGTCACCAACTCGCTCCACGACCTGACGGACCTGAAACTGTCGGCAAACCTGCCGGACAACGTCAGCTGGACCGGCAGCTCTCAGGTCGGCGCCGGCGAAGTCAGCTACGATTCGGCCGAACGAAATATTGTCTGGCGGCTCAACTGGCTACCCAAGACGGTCGATCAGGTCGAAGTCGGCTTCGACGTGACAATCGTTCCGACCGCCAGCCAACGCGACCGCATTCCGACTTTGGTTGACGCTACGACTCTTGATGCGACTGACAAGGATATCGACGAAAAATTTACCCTGTCGCAGCCGCCGCTTACCACCTCGCTCATCGAGGATACCTACGGCGCCGGCAAGGGTCGTGTGAAGTAGTTGACGAAAATTTGTTTCAGAAAAATCACCGGCTGTCCGGTGGTTTTTAATTTTCATTGCCGTGTCATCCCGACTCTTAAGTCGAAATCTAGAATTTTCTCCTCTGTCGTCCCGGCCCGAGAGCCGGGACCCAGAATTTTTCTAAAACCTAGGGGGATTCCATCCCCCTAGGGACCCCGGCTCCACTTCTTTGTCTTGTCAAAGAAGTGGAGGGAAGAAACCGCCCGCCCTGCCTGCGCTTGCCGGGGTTGCCGCGGGCGGCGCTCGACTCGCCGCTCCGACGCGGCCTTCGGCCTTGCGTTCGCGGCGTCCTCCGGAACGTCTCGCTTAC
>MNWN01000027.1 GCA_001872545.1 Parcubacteria group bacterium CG1_02_58_44 | reverse complement strand
ATTGGGGAAATCCTGCGGGAACATCCTCCACTGGCATGCGGTGCGCAGCATGTACAGCACCGCACAAAAGACGTCGTAGAGATCTACGGTGCGAGGTCGCGTTTTCTTTCTCGCAGATTCAAGAAGCGGAAGAATTATTGCAAATTGCTCTCGAGTGATGTCGCTCGGGTAGGGTTTACGCATATAAAAAGCGGGCTAACGCCCGCTCATTGTATCTGAAATGGCGAGGAAAGATTATAGACAGGCTCTAAAGTTCTCAACTGTCCGCGAGATGGACAGGAGGAGGAAGAGATGGCAAGAAATTTTGGGGGGATATCAACATCCTCCCCGGCCTTCATCAACGAAGGTCAAGAAAGTCTCCTTCGCGGAACATTGAACTGGATGTTCCCGGAAGGCGGCTACGGAGACGAACGAGATGGAGGTCCTTCCCGGACCGTAGACCTCCATCCTGGAGTCCAGACCGTTCGCTTCGCGAATGGCACCTGGACCACTCCCCGATTCCTTCCTCCGGAGCAAGCACCGGAAGAAGAAACGGAAGAAATGGTGTGGGAGGAATCCTCCCCGCCGTTTCAGGATGTGATCTATAGCCTTGTCCCCCCGTGGGAAATGAGGCTAATGCAGAACATCCGCCAGCCGCCATGGTGCGGCTTAACAGGAAGGATCGTCTCGATTTTCTCCAGGCCTCAACAAAACGAGGTCTGACTCCCCGTTTTGTGGGGATCGAGATTGGACGCTTCCGCGATGGAGAGCCTCCGTCCTGTACGGTCTCGCAACTCACCCCCCTTCTTAAGAAGACCCCCGGACCAGTTCCGGGGGCACTTTTTATCCCAAAAAACGGTCAATCAACCAAAAACCTGGAGCCAATCCTTGACATTTCCGGCAGATTCGCTTAGCGTAAAGCCACTGTGGAGACGGTCGACTTGAGATCGAGAAGCAGTATCCGTGACTCCATCCACGGATACCGGTTAAACGGGATACACACCCCCGTCTCGTCAACCTCGCGAGTAAGGAACCCGCTTCTCTCTCGTCGCCGTCTCCACATCATTTCAAAACATAAGAGTCTGTCTAGGTGCCCCAACCCTTCGGTGGCACTTTATTTTTAAGAAGATCAGTTCAAATTATTTTCAAAGATTTATCCACAGAAATAAAGACTACCTAATTCTTTTAGCTAGTTTCTGCGAAAATATTCCAAAAGTGTCAGCAGTTTGACACTTTTCGTGTCATAACTTACGGTCCGCATACCCGCGGGCACCTTATCAACCTAAAGCGTTCGGGCGGCCGTCAGAACGGAACGCCCACGCCGGTCAGCGTTATGCAACACGTTTCCCAAGCCATAGCCCAACTGATCGCCCGTCCTGTCCGCCGCGAGGCGACTGAAGGATGGGACGTTCGGAATCCGGATGATCGGACCGACGACGAAACGGACGAAATTTTGGCCTTTGCCAAAGACATGAGTCAGACCGTCGTACCGAAGCCGAATCCCGACATGATCCGCCGGGCAGAGCAGTCCGTCGGACGGCTTTACGGCTGTCTGACCAGACATCTTCGCCATACCGGCAGCGAAACGGCCGTTTTCCCGAACCTAGACCTAACCATAGACGCCTATGCTGACGATCAAGGAAACGAGTTCTGGATCGATCCAGAAAATGGAACCGTCCTACAGATGGGTCCGGAATCGGGTCGCTATTCGCCGTCACACTCGACTGGAGAGGAGGATTCCCTTACCGTTCATGAGCTGAGGGAGCTGGCGATCGGTATCATCGAACGCCAGATACCGACCTTCGGACTGCTGCTGCCCGTATTCCATCCGCTGGAAGCCAACGACCGTCGTCGCATCTACTTCTTCCGTTGGGAGGACCTGTCCGAGCCCCTGCCGGAATCAGAACTGCCTCCGTTCGTCCAGGTCGGGCTGTATGCGGATGGCCGCCTGGCCAGCTTCGCCGACACCCTGTCCGGAACGCACGGCTGTCTGCCCGGATACCGTGAACCGATCCTCGACCTGCCGACCAGCTGGACCAAAGACAAGACCGGAGGCAGGGCCTAACTGCCGTTGACCGGCCGGCCGACGAAACAAAAATAAATTTCGAAACTGAACATCGGCTCGACGAATCGACGGCAAAACAAAAACCGGCATGTGGTGAAAAGCCGGTTTTTGTCCCTGACCCTATCTCTCGATCTTTTGGTCGCACTTGAAGCGATGGACCGACCGCCGTTCCTGACGGACCAATCTTCCAACCTCTTCCACAAACTGATCGCCACGATCGAACTCGTTCACGAACAGGCCGAAGCTGGCACAGGCCGGCGAAAGCAGGACCGTGTCGCCAGACCGAGCCAGACTGACTGCGTTTCGGACGGCCTCGGCCATGGAATCGACCAGGATGACCTCGCCGCGAAAACCGACTGTCCTGAGTGACCGTTGCAGTTTCGGCGTGGCAGTCCCGCGAAACAGCACTACCGACCGAACCAGGCGCTTGACCGTACGACTCCAAGGTCCGTACCTCAAGTTCTTGTCCGCCCCGCCGGCCAGCAAGATCGTCTGCGGCGGCTTGACCGACGTAGCCAACGCTTCCATGGCCCTGATCGATGCTTCAGCCATGGTGGCCGTGGTGTCGTTTACGTACCTAACGCCGCCGACCGTATCGACCAGTTCGAGCCGACCAGGAACCCCGTGAAAATTCCTGATTGCGGCGGCTATGGTACGGATCGGCACGCCGATCTTACGGGCCGCAGCGCAGGCCGCCAGGACATTCGAGAGGTTATGGCTGCCGGAAAGCGGCACGTCCGACACAGGCAGAACCGAACGTTCGATGCCACGTTCCCTCAGGATCACCTGTCCCCTGCGCAAAAAACAGCCGTCGGATCTCAGGGGCCGGACCGAAAACGGAAAACGCCGACCACCAAAAGCGAATCCGCCATTTGGCCGCCGACCCGATCCGAGCTTGGTTACCCGAGGATCGTCCGCGTTGACGACCGAAATGTCGCTTTCGTCCTGAAAGGCCAAAAGCAGCGACTTGGACCTGGCATAGGCGGCCAAGCTGCCGTAACGGTTCAGGTGGTCCTCAAGGATATTGGTGAGTACGGCCACGTGCGGACTCAGCCGATGCTTCTCCAATCCGTCGAGATGCCAGGACGACAGCTCCAGCACTACCGGAATCGGCCGGCCGCCGCATTTCGAAACCCTGATCAGCCGGTCCAGGTCGTCGAAGGGCGACCGACGTATATTGCCGGCGACGACCGTCCGGCTGTCGTAATGCCTGACCATCTCTCCCAAAAGGGTCGTGACCGTACTCTTCCCTTTGGTGCCGGAGATGCCGACGATCGGCACCGGGCACAGCAGGAAAAAGATGGCCATATCCATCTCCACGTTGACGCCAGCCCGTTCGGCCGCAGTCAAAAAGGGATTGCCGTCGGGAACGGCCGGATTTCTGACCACCAGATCCGCCCGAACGAAATCACGTTCCTCATGCCTACCCAGTACGAACTTCGGCCGATGAACGACTGTTCCCGATCGCCCGCTCTCCTTCAGATAGACGGACAGCAGCGCCCCGACCGATCCGGCCAGGGCCGACTTGGGCTTGAGGTCGGTCACGGTCAGTCTAGCTCCATGCCGCAGCAGCCATTTGGCCACGCCCAGACCTCCCTCGTTCACCCCCAACCCCATAACAGTGACCTTCTTTCCGCGAAACCAGTCCGAGGTAAACTTTTCTGTAATCGTTTCCATCTGATCCCGGTTACTTGCGGACAGAATCAGCGTTCGCTCCGACTTTCGAACTGTCCGAATGATGAAACGTCAGTCTGACCACAAACAGCCAGACGATCAGCTGCAGCAGCATGCGGACATACTGGACCAAACCGGCCAAAAGTCCGATCTTCTGGATCTTTCGGACAAAACTGAGCTTCGGCAGGACGACGACACCGACCGGCAGGCGGTTCGACCGGCAATACTGGTCGAGCGCCATCTCCGCCCCGTAGCCAACCATCTGATGCGACGGCACCGACTCGAACACTTCGCGCCGCAGGGCACGCTGTCCGCTGACCAACGGCAGGTGCCGTGCCAACCAGTTGGCCGAATGACCGCGGTCGCAGAGTCCGACATTCATGGCCATTTCGCCCCGCATTACCGGTTCGACGATCAGACGGACATGCTCTACTGTCAAACCGACCAAATCGGCATCAAAAAAACAGACCACCGGAGCAGTCGTCGCCGCCACACCTCGGGCCATAGCAGCGGCCTTGCCGACGTGTTCCGAAAACGACAGGACTTCAGCTCCGGCGGACTCGGCTTCCGAGACGGTCCGGTCGTCCGACCCGTCACTTACTACGATCACCTGATTCAGCAGATTGGAGGACACCAAGAGACGCACTACCTCCCCGACTCTACCCTCCTCGTTTCGAGCCGGGACGATAGCTACCGTCCCAGAAAATTCCGCCGCTCCATGGCTCATGTCCTACGAACGCTCAACTCGTAAAGAATCTCCTCCGAACGACGAAAGCTGTTCTTGACCTGATCGAACTTATTGCGCAGGTATCCGGTCAGGTCCATCTCCAGCAAGGCCCCGACCAATTCCTCGGCCAGATCGCGCATGGCCTTCACGCCGTCGATGTCACCGTCGGTGGCCAACCGCACTTGCCTTCTCTGCAGTTCGCCGACCATGTCGCACAGTCCTCCCAAAAAGATATTAGGCGGCACCTCGACGTCGGCGACATTGACCGGCCCCAATTCCTTTCCGTCCAAGACATCACGGTACAGCCTAGCCTCGACGTATTCCTCGAGTGCGGCACGAAACGAACCCTCCTCCGTCAGCTGCAGACCGTCCTGTGACTTGGCATGGACCGAAACTATGCCCTTGAGTGCCTCCGCCAGCAGCCGATCCGCAGTTGCCGTGTCGTCTCGATGCATGGCGAAGATGGCCCGCTTCGATACGGTACGAATGTCGTCCGACAGCCTAATGGTCTCACGTCGCCCGGCCTCGTATGATCCGCTGTCTCTCTTGATTCTTTCGAGATAATCTCGGTTCAGCATAGAGCTACCTGTTCGAACCGCTGCGGAAACGGCCGTAAAGTTCGGCGAACATCCGCTGGCACTCGGCCCAGTCGGAACAGTTGCGCCTGATCTTGGCCTTCTGCCGACGAATATGGATTCGAATACTCTTGGGCAATCGGCAGCCTGACTCTTTCTTGATCATACGGTTCGGAGGGTTAATTTCTAAGCAATCATGGCCTATTTTAGTCTTTCTGGCAAGAATCCGGAATATCTGCGGCCGACACGGAATCTCCTCTCTGTAACGGATGATAAAAAGATAAAGACGGATCGAATCCGCTTTTTGTCCCTCCTCCGTCTGCCGTATCAGAATTTAGTCACTTCGACGACGCCGCCAAATCAAAATAAAATCTTTCAGTCATCCTAGCCAGCCGATCCCAACTGTACTCAGAGGCAACCCATTCGGCGGCCCGTTCGCCGCGTTTCCTGACGACTTCGGGATGGTTGACGAGCGACCGCAGCTTGTCGGTCAGATCATCGACGTCGGCGTTCGCGAACGTCACGCCGCTTCCGTCGAGCGGTTCGCGATTTTCCGGAATATCCGACGTCAGCACGCACCTGCCGTGAGCCATCGCCTCCAGAATGGTCGTACACAAGCCCTCAGACTCGGACGGATGGACGTAGAGGTAAGCATTGGAAAAGAGCTGCTTCAAAGTCTCCCCAATCTGGAAGCCGGTAAAAATTATGCTGCTGTCGCTGCTGGCTTTGTACTTCAGATAGTCCTCATAGTCGCGGTCCGATCCGCCGCCGCCTACGATAACCAGCAGCAAATCGGTCTGAAGCCGAGCGAAGGCCTCGATCAAGTAGTGAATGCCCTTTTGTCGAACGAACCTGGTCACCATCAGCAGGTATCCGTCCGGCTTCAGTCCCCACTTCGCCAATCGATCGTTCCCAGGATACTTCTCGATAACCTCTACGCCGTTGGGTATGTAACTGGTCTCGGCCCGGTAGGTCTGATCGCAATACTTCTGAAGGCTGCGCGAGACAACAATCGTTCGGTGCGGAAATTTCACTGCGGCCCATTCTCCGAGCCTCAGATAAAGACGAGCGAACAATCCCCACTTCTGGTGCTGACGATCGATACTGTGAAAAGTCACGACTACCTTGGTCCGACGCGACAGCAGACGCGGCAGCCAAGCCAAGGTAGCCGGACCGACACCATGATAGTGGATGACGTCGAACCGGCCGGAAATGGACAGCAGGGTCGCCGAAAGAGTGCGAGTCAGGGCGTCCAAGTGTTTCGTGGGCAGCGACCAGACCGGACGGAGACGAAAACTGCGATGTCGGGAGACGACCGGACCGCGTACGAAGACGGTAACGTCATGACCGCACTGAGACAGACGAGCGGACAGTTCCTCGATATGACGCTCGATGCCGCCAGAACCCTGACGTATCGGAACGTAACGTGCACCGATCATGGCGATACGTAATTTCCTGGATGTGAGGTCTCGCATACATCAGCAGTTTAGCATGCTAGACGGGCCGGCACTAAGATATGGAAGCTACTCGATTGGGGAGTTCATCTTCCCCAGATCCCTCTCTCCAACCCGGGGGACTTCCAGTCCCCCGGGAACCCCCGGCTCCGCTCCGCGGAGGGACGGGGCTCGCGCCCCGGACCCCCTTCGGGACGGTCCCGCGCGGCACGGGTCGGCCCGCTCCGGCGGCGGTCCGCCCTAACT
>MNWN01000050.1 GCA_001872545.1 Parcubacteria group bacterium CG1_02_58_44 | reverse complement strand
CATCCGTCACGTCTTCACTCACAAGGCCAGGCCAGTCGAGAACGGACGCGTGGAGCGTAGTCACCGTACCGACGAGCAGGAGTTCTGGTCCGAGGGCGGACACGGCACGACCGTCACTGAGCTCCGCGGGAGCTTCGCCCGTTACATGGCCATGTACAACAACGAGCGTCCGCATTGGGCGCTCGGAGGAAAAACACCAACTGAGGTGCTTGCTGCTTATTCACTTAACTGACCGTGCCACAATTGTTGACCGGATACACTTACTTGTGATCGAGCTTGGTCCCGACAAGGAACCTCTCGGCTTCTTTGCCATCGTAAGAATGGTCAAGGAAGCGATGAGAGCCCTCGGAGTGGAACTTGATGACACAAAGCTACGGACTTACCTGAATCTTCTAAAGGGACAAGATGTTCTGAGGAGGGAGGACGGGCCGGAACAAGTGACTCTCACGGCCGAAGGTGCGGCCAGAAAGTTATACAGGGTTGACATGGATCATCCTTTCGTAAGGGTTCCTCTGGATGATTTTCAAAAACAAACCGACGTTTAGATCGACGCTCAGACCGACTGATGTTCTCGCGGCCGCTAACCGGCCGTTTTTTGTTGCCTACAAAAACCCGGCATCAATTGGGTGGCAGGTTTTGCGTTGGTTTCTTCTAATGAAGAATAGTCCAGAGCTGGTTTGATTTAGAACGAATGGGCCATGTTGCTTGGCAAGATGAGGAGTGATTGGCAGTTCAATATTTTTGAGCCTTACTGGTATGTAAATTCAGTGTTTTAAGATAGCGAATATGGTCAAGAAAATATTTCCACTATTGCTAGCGGTCGTGTTGGTTGGTGCCGGCTGTACGACTTCGACTTCCGTCGATGATCATATCTCGTCCGATGGTGTGGCAGTCGAGCCGGGCTCGTCTGTTTTTCATAATGAGGATGTCGGCTATACCATTTCTTATCCTGCAGGTTGGCACGTGGGGCGTAATGGGTCTCCAGACACCAGCGTGCTCGATCTTAGGTACTTTCAGCCCAGCTCCTCAAAGTTCGGCCCGACGGTGTACGTGACGGTCTACGGTGAGAGAGGTGCAGAGTATGACCAAAACGCTTTGCGAAGCGGTGCAGTCGTCGGAGAACTGGGCAGTAATCGCTATTACGTCATCTACGAGGAGGATGAGGAAAACGAAATTTCTGAAGTCGAATACAGGTTAATAGCAAATTCTCCGATCAGGAGTTCCGTACAGTGAGGTCTCGACGCCCCCGACGGTTGCGACATCTGCGGGAGTAATGGATCTAGTTACAGACTACGAGGGTTCTAATAACGTCCACTACCCTGCGCTCTTGCGGAGCTTCGGGTGGCAGGCGAGCCCCTGCTGCGCCCCGTACGGGATGTTACGGGACAGAGCCCGCCATCCTAATCAGTGGGGTGGCGGGTTTTAGGGTTGGTCTCAGCTTAAGGTTTTGGCTAAGATAGATTTGCGACTGACGAATTATCCGTTTGAACTTTATGGGATCAATCAAACTGGCGAACAAGGGCGGTCGGATAGCTTTCCATGTTGGGAAGGAGCTGCCGGAGAGAGGTGAGTCCATCGTTTTGGTTCCGGGAAAGATGAACGCCCAGGGCAGGGGGGTTTATACGGCTGACTATCCCCAACTAAAGTATTCCGGCGGTGAGCACTATCGGGAGGTGCTGGAACGGACTCCAGTATTTTGCGTCCCCATGCAAGGGGGAAATTGGGCGCAGGCCTGGCTGCCCAAGAATAAGGGCGGTTTTAGGGTCTACAACTCAGCCGGAAAGGTCATCAGAATGGATAACCTGCAGTTTTTGGACGGCGAATTGGAAGGTCGGCCCGTGAGATACTACTTTTCCGATTCGGTGAGGTCGTATGTGGAGCCGCCAGGCATGGGCAAGGAGGGTGACGAGATGGAGAGATTTCGTGACGGTAAGGTTTCTCGGGATGATTTTTTAGTCTGGCTGGAGGGTAATGCAAAAGAAACTGAATATTTTGATCCGGAGCTGATTGCCGACAAGATAGCCGAGGCTGGAGCAGAAGAACGTCTTGATTCCGGGGCGGTAGAGGCCATCATGGAACTTCTGGCCGAGTCTCGTGCTGAGAGTAGGATTGAGCTTAGAAGAGAGAGGGGTGGGACAAGGCTTTAGGTTTGCCGTTCGAATGTAAATTCGACAGCTGCGGTTCTAACAACGTTCACCATCCTGCGCTCTTGCGGAGCTTCGGGTGGCAGGCGAGCCCCCGCTTTGCCACTCGAAGCCCCGAAAGGGGCGGAGTGGGGCCGTAGACGGTCACCCCTAGAAAGGTGGCCGGTTTTGGTTTTTGCGAGGTGCTGATAAACTGAACGTTAGATCATCAGTTCTAATGCTTGTGTCGTATGGGTAAGTCAGAGGGTGGGTTTCGTTCTGGTCATGATGGCCTGCCTGGATCGGTTCCGGCCTCCGAGACGGACGGCAATCTCCCGGAGAGATTGGGCGGTTTCGTCGGAGAGAGGGGCGACTTGGTGTCTCGCGGCGTCTTTTTTGACGTGTACGACATCGACACTGCCGACGGCGGCGGCAAGACGACACCTCTCGTCTTCAAGGACTTTCGGGTGGGGGATGTTATCATGAGTCCAAAAGACCAGGTTTCCCTCTTCCAGCATCAGTACTATGAATGGAACTACCTTCGTGAGAGGCTGGGACATGAGTTCTTCCCGGAGTCATACTGGATGCGGTCGTCTGAGTTCACCGACGACGAGGCCCACGGCTTCTATTCGGATCCTGGTAGGTCGGCCAATACTATGCGTGAGTTTCTGAAGGTGCAGCTCGACCGGCAGCTGGCCAACCGCTACAACCGGGACGACGGCAGACGAAGCGCCCTGAAGAAAGTCCTGGCCATGGTAGGCGAGTCGGCGTTTTCGGAACGCCCTGGCGGGCGGTTCATCGGCGCGGTCATTCAGGAGAAGGTCCGTGGCATTCCTTTCTCGAAGGCGATCGGACTGATCGACAGGGACGACCCAAACTACGGCCGACTTCGGCAGTCGGTGTCCAAGCTGATCGCCGGACTGCGCGATTATCATGACGAGAGCGATAAGGCCTCCTTCACCTGGCACAGCCTGGACAGCGACAATGTCATGGCGGAGACCGATGACGGTGGGCGACTGACCGGTCGGGTGCTTGTCGTGGACGCGAACTTTATCGAACGGCCGAACAAGACGTTTAAGGAGGCCGTCGTGAAGAAGCTTGAGAAGAACGTGCTCGAAAAGCTGGAAGGCGTATTTGATTTGTGATTTGAGGTTGGTTTTTCTCTTTCTCGACGCTCCCGACTGTATTGACACTCCTGACGGTGTTTCGGAGAACTAATGGGTCTACAATTCAACCGCCAAAGTTCTAACAACGTTCACCATCCTGCGCTCTTGCGGAGCTTCGGGTGGCAAGTGAGCCCCTGCCGTAGCCGGTCACCCCTAGAAAGGTGGCCGGTTTTGGTTGCTAAGCCCAACCCCCGGGCACAAGCTCGGGGAGTGTCATTTTTTATGTGCAGGTGGCATAGAATGCTGCTCATCTTTGCCAAATATCGACCTTACGTTGTAACTTGAGTTCATGACGACCTCAGTTTTCGACCTGAATCTTTTCAGACTGATCAACGGTCTGGCCGGCACCAATCAGGTGTTGGATTTTGTCGCCGTATTCGCGGCCAAGTGGCTGATCTACTTTTTGGTGGCGGTCGTGATCTGGCTGGTACTGACGGCCTGGCGTGGGCTGGATGAGGGTGGTCGTTCTGAATGCAGAGCCGACGGACTGGTCATCGGGATGCGGTCGATGGTCACCGTCCTGTCCTGTGCGATTGACAGTCTGGTCATGACGCTGGTCCTGTTTCGCCCGCGGCCCTTCGTCTCGCTCGACGGCGTTAATCTGCTCATCGATCCGCCGCTGCTGGCCAAAGTCCTTTCCTTCCGACCACACGACAGTCGCTTTCGCCTTGGCCGTTTCCATACTGATGGTCAATCGTCGGCTCGGCATTCCGGCTTTGATGGTGGCCGCAGCTGTCGGTCTGGGCCGTATCTTCGTCGGCGTTCACTTTCCGGTCGACGTGCTGGTCGGTGCCGCATTGGGAACGTCTTGGGCGGTGGCCGTGGCCGTCGTCGGGAAGAGTTTCGACGATCGAGGCCGACTGCTGCGGTCGCTGCTCAAAAAGCGACATTCTTCGACGAATCCACCTAATTGGTCATCTGTATGATTGCCCTTATTCTGGCCGGAGGAGGCGGAACGCGTCTGTGGCCGGTGTCGCGGCAGGGGAGTCCGAAACAGCTCGAGTCCATCATCGGTCCGCTTTCGATGCTCAAGGCGACCTATGCTCGGGTCAGGTCCAGGTTCGAGATCGAGGACATCTATGTCGCCACGGCCGAGGATCAGGCTGCAGTTGTGCTCTCTCAGCTGCCCGAACTTTCGCCGGACAACATCATGCGGGAACCGTGCCGAAGGGATACGGCGGCGGCCATCGGTTATGCCCTGCTGCGCCTGTCCGTCAGCCGTCCGGACGACATTTTTGTGGTCATCAACTCCGATGCGCATGTCCGTGATCCGGATGCCTACCATGCCGCCATCGCCGCCGCCGGCCGGACCGTCGCGGCCGACCCCGACCGGACAGCGCTCATCGGCCTGCGTCCGTCCTATCCGGAGACTGGTTACGGCTACATAAAGCTTGCCTCACGGCTGGGCCACGACGGCGAGGGGCTGGATATCCACGAGGTCGACAGGTTCGTCGAGAAGCCCGACCGCAAGACCGCCGAGGGATACCTGGCCGACGGCGGCTATCTCTGGAATCCGACACTGATCGTCGGGCGTGTCCGTTCCTTCCTGGAACTCTATCGTCTGCATCTGCCTCGGCATGCCGAGCTGTTTGCCCGGATGCGCGCGTCGTTCGGTTCCGAGTCGGAGGCCGAAACCGTCGCCGACTGTTTCCGTCGGCTGCCGTCGATCAGCATCGACTACGGAATCCTGGAGAAGGCGGAACGTCTGCTGGCGCTTCCGGCCGAGTTCGGCTGGATGGACATCGGCAACTGGCGGACCGTGCGGGAGATTCTCGCCAGGGACCGACAGGAGAACGTGGTCCGCGGCAGCCATGTGGAGATAGATTCGGTCGGTAACCTGATACACTGTCCGGAAGGGAAATTGGTGGCGACGGTGGGCATATCCGACATGATCATCGTCGACACCGGCGATGCCCTGCTGATCTGTCCGCAGGAGCGGGCCCATGAGGTGAAGCTGATCGTCGAGCGGCTCAAGGCCGACGAGAAACTAAAGAGTTACCTTTAGGAGAATGAAACGAAACGTAAAGGTAGTGCTGTCGGTGGCGGTTCTTGTCCTGCTGGTGGCGTCGGTCGGCGTCTATTCCTTCGTGCCAGGTTCGCCGCCGGACGGTTACGGACCGTTCGTGGTCGAGGAAGGCGAAAGCATCGACAGCGTGACCGACCGTCTGGTCGAGGCCGGATATGTGCGTAACCGCACGGCTTTCGGCTGGTCCCTGCTGTGGAGCGGACTGTCCACCAGGATTCAGCCCGGACAGCATGACCTGACCGGATCGGGATCGTACGGTGGCATCGTTCGGCGTCTGGCCGAGCCGGATGAGTCCGAACTGGAGGTGACACTGCTGCTTCGTGAAGGGGAGACCCTGCGTGACCTGCACGGTTCGCTGCTCGATCTGGGCTTGACCGAGGCGGCCGACGACCTGTTTGCGCTGGCCGGTCGGCCGGCCGCCGTCGGCACTGCGGACGTTCAGGTCATGGACCGACTGAAGGGCGAATACGATTTTCTGTCGAGCGTGCCGGACGGTCTCGGACTGGAGGGTTTCCTCTTTCCCGATACCTACCGTCTTTACCGGAACGCCAGCGCGTACGACGTGATTCACAGGCTGCTCGACAACTTCGGCCAGAAGGCCTGGCTGGAGACGGGATTGGCTTCTTCCCCGCTCGTCGGCCGGACGCCGTTCGAGGTAGTGACCATGGCCAGCATTCTGGAACGGGAGGTACGTGGGATCGAGGACATGAGACTGGTTTCCGACATCTTCTGGCGTCGGCTGGATGCCGGTATGCCGCTGCAGGCCGACTCTACGGTCAACTATGCGACCGGAGGCAGTCGTCCGTCGGTCAGCTACGAGGACACGCGTTTCGACTCTCCTTTTAATACCTACCTGTATCGCGGCTTGCCGGTCGGTCCGATCGGCAATCCAGGCGCAGAGTCCATCCGGGCGGCGTTGTCTCCGGAGCCGAACGGTTTCTGGTATTTCCTGACCGATGCCGAAGGCGTGGTTCACTACGCCCGTTCGCTCGATGAGCATAACTCCAACAAGTCTAGTTTTTTGAAGCGCTGACCGAACGGTCGCGCTCATTCTCAAGGCCTTATGAAAAGATCAACCAATATTCGACGGGGTCTGGTCGGGCTGCTGTTCGGTCTGGCATTGCTTCTGCCGTCGTTGCAGCCGCTCTCCGCACAGTCGCAGCCGGAGTACGAGGAGGTGAGGGCCTTCCATTCCGACCTGACCGTCGGTTCGGACGGTACGCTCACCGTGGTCGAGACTATCGACTATGCCTTCGCCGCGCCACGCCACGGCATTTTTCGTGACCTGCCGATACGCTACGAGCTCGACGATGGGGAGCAGGTGATCGTTCCGATCGAGGTCGTGTCGGTCGACGGCTGGCCTTATGAGCTGGAGAAGTCGAAATCCATGGTTCGCATCAGGATCGGGGATCCGGATCGGACCGTGACCGGCATCCAGCGCTATGTGATCACCTATCGGGCGACAGGGGCCGTCCGTTACTTTGACGACCATGACGAGCTCTACTGGAACGTGACCGGCAACGACTGGGAAGTTCCGCTGAGTCGGATCGGCGCCACGGTCCGCCTGCCGGACGCAGTCGACGGACAGAGCGTGACGCACGACTGCTTTACGGGCGGAGTCGGTTCGACCGAGCGTGACTGCGAGATCGATCCTGTCGGAAGAACCGTTTCCTTCCTGTCCGACGATCCGCTGACGCTGGTCGTAGGCTGGGGACCCAAGGGGGCGGTGGCGTTCGTCGCGCCACGTCATCCCGAGTTCTGGGCCGATTACGTCAGGCCGAACATCTTCGGTTTTGCGGTCGCCATATTTTTGCCGGTATTGGCGTTTGCCTTTCTCTTCGGACGTTGGCGGAAGTACGGGCGCGACCCCGAGGGTGCCGGGACGCTGGTCGTGCAGTACGATCCGCCGGACAAGCTGACTCCGGCCGAGGTCAGCACTGTCTTCAGCGAGCGTGTCGGAACCAGGGACATCATCGTGACCATCGTCGACCTGGCGGTGCGCGGGTACCTGAAGATAGCCGAGCTGCCTAAGGCATTCCTGTCGCAGAAGGATTTCGAGTTCACGCTACTCAAGCCCGGGTTCGTCAAGGACGAACTGCTGAAGCAGCACGAGGTCAAGATTCTGAACGTCATGTTCGGGTCTAGCGAGAAGGTTACTCTCAGGCAGCTGACCAATCGGTACGCTTTCGACGGCAGCCTGCCGCTCATCAGGCAGCGGCTTTACGGTCAGGCCGTGGCGGACAGGTATTTTTCCGAAAGTCCGGACAAAACACGCATTAAGTACCGGAGCGTGGGCGGTGGCCTAATACTTCTGGCGGTAGTCTTCGGCTTTATCTTGGACCAGGGCTGGCTGGCCGATGACTTGCTGAACGGAACGCTGGTGGCGGTCGGAATCGCCCTAGTCGGTATTCTGGTCATGGTTTTCGGGTCGTTCATGCCGCGCAAGACATCTGAAGGCGTACGTGTCCACGATCACGCCCGCGGCTTCCGTGAGTATCTCAGCACGGCCGAGAAATATCGCCTCAAATGGCAGGAGAGCGAGAACGTCTTTGAGCGCTGGCTGCCCTACGCAATGGCGTTCGGTGTGGTCGACAAGTGGTCGGAGGCGTTCAAGAGTATCGCCCTGCCGCAGCCCGGGTGGTACGAGGGGCAGTCGCTGTCGGCCGGCTTCAGTGCGGTTGTCTTCAGCCGGTCGATCGGCAGCCTGCAGTCCGGCTTGATTCGGGCGGTCAGCTCTACGCCGCGGCGCAGCTCGAGCGGGAGTGGTTTTGGCGGTTCCTCGGGCGGCGGCTTCGGCGGCGGGGGAGGCGGCTCCTGGTAAGTGCAGACGGCAGTTCGGAAGTTATGGAAAGAACGTCCTTAAAACGGGCGTTTTTTGTTGACCCCCAGGTGGGACGTGGAACCGGGTAGGTAAGGAGGTGAGTGAAGCGTTCTGTCGAAATTCAAAAGGCACCGGCCGAGGCGACATTCTAGACTCAATGCACCACCCTGGCAGGCTTAGACCCTAAGCAGACCGGACTATCTTTTCACATGATTTGACGTATTCAAAGTTAGAATATAAACTTTTCATAAGTTAATTTTTGTAAAAAGATCAAAAACTATGGCAAATCAGGCCTTCAAGGCGGGAGTTTACAGGCAGCAGGATCAGTTTAAGAGCTTCAGCCCGACGCCCGTAAACCACCCGTTCTCATGGGCTGATCCGAGAATCGACGTGCTGCTGGAAGACGCAACGCGGCATTTGGCCGAACTAAATGCCTTTTCGCGTTTTGTTCCGGATGTCGACTTCTTCATCCGCATGCATGTCTTCAAGGAAGCAACCACATCCAGCCGCATAGAAGGAACTCATACGGAAATGAACGAGGCTCTGCTGCCTGAAGACGAGGTTGATCCGGAGCGTAAGGACGACTGGTCGGAAGTTCAGAACTACACCGAGGCGATGAACTTTGCGATCGCTGAACTTGCGAAAATTCCCCTCTCTGTCCGCCTACTCAGGGACACGCACAAAATCCTGCTCTCTGGCGTGCGTGGCAAACACAAGATGCCAGGCAATATTAGAACTAGCCAGAACTGGATCGGAGGAGCAACGCATTAAGGATGCGGTCTTTATCCCTCCCGCGCCAGAGGAGGTGCCCGAACTGCTCGGCGATCTTGAAAAGTTTTGGCACAACAAAAAGATCGAGGTGCCACATCTGAAAAGGCGATGGCTGGGCAGTGGGCTAGGCCATCGTTTTTTGTTGTTGAATGCGACATATTTAGTTATCCACTTTTTTCTAGATCACAAAGACCGTTGCAGATCGTGTTATAGTGATGGCACTTAACTTCTCCTAACTCGCTTCCGTTTAAAAATTAATTAATTGCGTGACTAGGTTACGCTTTCAGTTCTCAGTTTAGTTATAATTTTTTTCGACCTATGAAACTAAGCCCATTTTTCAAAAGGATGTCTCGCCGACCGGCTGAGACTCTGCTGACTCTACTGCTCGTCGTTGCATCGAGCGGTCTAGGTTCGTTGGTCGCGCCGTTGCCGGCCATGGCCGCCTCGACGATCACGGTCAGCACCAGCGGATTGATCAACGGAGGTTTTCCTGGAGCTCCGATTCCGGCCAGCTCTCCGGCCAGTGCCGTACTGAAGCTGTCGGTGACGGCATCTTCTGCACTGCAGACCCTCAACTCGGTCACCGTAAACTTCAGCGGTACGGGCCTGGTCCAGGCCGACTTGGCCGACATCGCCACCGACGCCAGTTCTGGCGTCGCCTTGTATGACGATGAGGGCGGCATGGTCGGAAACTTCGACGGAACCGATTCGGTCATCACCCTGGCCGCCTCTCCAGACTGGACCGGCGAGACGACCAATATCACATTGACGCCGGCGACACCCGTTTCTCTGACCAGCGGCACGCCGGTTATTTTTTATGTAGCGATCAGGACTTCAGCCCTGCTCGTCAACGATCATCGTATAGTCGCTTCCGTCCCGGCGAGCGGTGTGGTGACGTCCGACGGAAACGGTCCAGCCGTCACGTTCAACGCCTTTGAGCTGCGGGCCGATACCGCTCCGGCGCAGATCGTGTCGGCCGGCGGTTTTGTCGGCAGTGCGTCTGTCAACGTCAGGTTCAATAAGCCGGTCCAGAGAGTCGGCAGCGGCAGTCTGATCGCAGCCAGCTTTACCTACATCGACGGCGGCGGGGTAGCTCAAACTATATCTTCCGTAACCCATGTTCCAGGTCAGGATTTTGCCACACTGACTATGAGTTCCGTTCTCGACGCGGAGGACATCGACGGCACTCCGGCGACTGTTGCTGCGGCGTTTGAGGCCATCGCCGACATGGGCGGCAATATCATCGGTACGGATGCCGTAGAGATGGCGAGTGCGATCGAAATTTCCACCTCAACCATTCCGACAGCGATCATCGGGACAACTTATACTACAGTCAGTCCGTTGGTGGCCTTTTCGGCTGTTGGTGGCACCTCTCCTTATACCTTTGAATCGGCCGGAGAGCCGGACGTTGAGGTACTGACCAACGCCGGTCTTTCCTTAGTCAGTGACGGTGGCACCTACAAGATAACCGGTACCGTATTGAGTGTTCCCGGCAGCTATCCTCTTTATGTCAGGGTTACCGACTCGACTGACGGCGTACATCAGGAGGCGGTTCGACGGTATAACCTGAACGTCGGTACGTCCGCCGGGGCGGTGCCTGGCGTTACCAGCGTCGTGCCGGGCGGTGCGCCACTGGGGGCGTCGTCTTTGGCGGTTGCGATTACCGGCTCCAACACCCATTTTTCCGGATCAAGCACAGTTCAGTTCATAAGCGGGGGTTCGGCCGATGCCAACGTTACAGCCACGATTTCGTCGTCCACCGCTACAGCACTAAACCTTTCGGTCAGCGTGGCCGGAGGCGCCACTGTAGGTCCGCACGACGTGCGCGTCACGACCGGAGCCGAGATCGTCGAGATGCCGGGCGGCTTCGGCGTGTTTCCGGCCGGTGACAGCGGATTGAACCTCCAGAATCCGACCGATTCCGCGACTGGCATACCGATGCCTCCCACCTTTAACTTTAGCCCCAGCACCAACTCGTCGGCGGCCACCTATCGATTGACTCTCAAGTCGACTTCAGACTTTTCGAGTGCCGCACTTTGGGATTATGCCTTCCCCAAGCCGGCTGATGCGGAGAACAGCAACGGCAGTCACTGCAATCTGACCGGCTGCAACGTGAACTACGGGGCCGGCTCGTTCCGGATCATCACTCAACCGACTCCGCTCGAGCCGAATACCACCTACTACTGGCAGGTGCGGACCTACAGCGAGGCGCCTTCTGCGGTCAGCGACGTAGTGACCCCGCTTGAGGGGACTCCGGTTAGGGGCTTCACCACGATTTCGTCGGTCATGGACATCATGCCGCCGAACATCATGCATCGGCCGGTCTTTCAGGCTACGGCCAGCACGGACCTGACTTTGTTGGCTCGCGTTGACGATAACTTCGCCTCGCCAACTTCCACTCCAGCCCTGACTACTACGGTTAACTACTGTGTAGGCGTCGACTGCAACCCGGCGAGCGGCACACAGGCGAGCGGCACCTCGATCGGTAACGGATTCTTTACCTTCACCGTCCCGGGTGCGTCGATCGGCATCGCCGGCACCGTAGTCAGGTACTATCTCGGCGCCTCGGACGGCACTAATTCGGCGATCTTCATGGATATGGACGAGACCCCGTTTCGAGTGACGTCGATCGCCGCCGGTATCGGTACGATTACCGGTTCGGTCGTCAACGACAGTGACGAGTGTGCGGTGGGCATTCAGGGAGCCACGGTCTTTGCCGAAGGTACTGGTTTCATGACGACCACGGACGGATCGTGTGAATACACCCTGTCCGGACTTCCGACCGGCATCTACGACATTGTGGCCCTGAAGGCTGGTTACGCTGACCGAATCATCAACGGCATACCGGCCGGCTCTACCAGTATCGTCTTCAGCCTGCCGATGGGCTTCGGCGGTGGCTTCGGCGGCGACGGAACCAGACCGCATGTCATGTTTACTGGTCCTAGTGAGAACTCGACTGGTATCCCCGGCGGCGATTCCCATTTCAAGGTGTTTGTGGCCTTTGACAAGCCCATGAGCCAGTCTTCGATCACGGATACCGGTAACCTGACCGTCAACGAGATCAATCCGGCCACTGGGGAACTGACCAACATAACGTCAAGGGGGGACTGGGATTACTACGCCTCCTCCGCCGGTGTGGACCGTGTGCCGCCGGCTTCAAATATGGCGGTGTTCTCATTATCGCAGGTCGGCTGCGACGGATCTCCCTGCACGCTGGGTGACGGCAAGACCATTGCCGTGATTGTGTCCGATTCAGCCACCGACACATCCGGCAATTCAGTCATGGGTAACCAGCCGGACGGCTCGTTCTCCTTCACCTTCTCGACCGGCACCACTTTTTCCGGCAGCTTCGGTGAGGGTGAGGTGTACGGCATGGGAGAGTTCATTCCGCCGCATGTGATCGGCATGACTCCGCCACCGGGCAGTCTCGACGTTCCGGTCGACCGGAGGGTAGTTGTCAGCTTCTCGGACGCCATGGCGGACGATACTATTGGAACTTATCTTCTCAAGAACTACATCAAATTGTATTCGGTGTCTGGGGTGACTGAAACAGATGTTTCGTCGCTCATCAGTGCCACAACCCTCGATTCAGCCAAGAGGAACGCCACACTAACCTTTACCGGCAGTTTGACTGCTTCGACGCGCTATCGGCTCAAGGTGCTAGGTGGCGCCAAGGCAGCAACCGGACTGACGGTTGGACCACCTGAATCGAGCAATGCAGTGATGTTTACCGGAGAGTTCAGGACCGGAACCGGTACTGACGTCGGAATTCCGACAGTCAACGGTACCTTCCCTGACAGCGGGGCGACCGGAATTCCGGTCAACCTGAACGCCGTCAGCATCGGCTTTAGTCGAGACATGGACATGACGACCATTTCGACCAGTACGGTCTACCTGTCGGTCGGTTCGACTTCGGTCAACGGTACGGTCGAGTATCGGGCTGCGGAACGGACCGCCTATTTCGTACCGCGCTCGGCTCTGACCGCCAGTACGACCTACACGATCAACGTGACCACCGGCGCTCAGGCCCTGAACGGAACGGCGATCGCCACGGCGGTGGCACGCTCCTTTACTACCGGTTCGGCCGACGTTTTGGCCCCGTCGATACAGTTCGGCAACGCCGACGACTTCTCGTTGGCGATGACCTTCTCCGAGCCGATGAATGCCGCTCGAGCGACCGACACCATCAACTTTGCGGCCAGTGTGCTGAAGCCGGCCAACTATGTCCTCAAGTACGCAACCATGGGTGAGGATTCTTCTGCTGGTACGGTCCTGACCGTTCCGGCGGCAGCCACCTTCAGCTACGATCAGGTGACCAATACGGTCAAGATCGCCGGCTATCACGCCGATGCGATCGATCCGGCGACCCTGCGGGGCAAGGAACTCTACGTCGCGGTCACCGGAGTCAAGGACCTGTCCGGAAATTCGATCACGACCGACGACGGCGCAAACACGGCCAGGATGATGATCCTGAACAGCGCCATCACTCAGGGGGCTCTCGGTCCAATGGGCATGACCGGCGATTCCTTCTCGGATCAGGGCGGTTTCATGCCTGATAACTTCGATTCGGGCACCTTCGGCTTTGCGCCGCAGGCTGAGGTCCGTCCGTTCAACACAATGCCCGGACAGCTCACGATCTACGGCATACGCTTGCCGATCTCTAGACAGATTCCGGCCTCCGGGGCCGTCGTCGTGACCTTTCCCATCGGCTTCGACGTTTCGGCCGCCCGGCAGGACGTCAACAGTCCGATGCGTCAGGACCTGAACGGTCCTGGAACGGGGACTGTCACCTTCAAGTGCGCCACGGCCGGTGCGCCGACCGGAGCGTCCTGTTCCGGTACGGCCAACGCCGACGATGCGGGGGCGACCCAAGGCGGACTGGCCGGCGACGGCGTGGTGGTCGACACGGCTTCACGCAGCGTAAAGATATACCTGTCCGCGGCGACCAACGTCGAAGGACATGACTTTCTGACCGTCGATATCGCCGGAATCAGGAACACGACCGTACCCAAGGACATGAACACTTCGGGTTACACTGCCGACATCAAGACCAAGAACGGCACCACGCTCTTGGAGACCGCCACTTCGATGCCGTTCTTCATCCAGTCGGGAGGTACGGGATCGTTCACCGTGGACGGCACCATAACCGCAACCGGCAACGTCTCTAGCGGAACCATGCAGGTCTATCTGATGTCGCCGCTCACCGGACCGCTCGAGACTACTTCGACTAACTTCTCCGGCGGAGAGACCGCGGCCTACAGCTTTACCGGACTTCCGGCCGGCGAGTTCATGATCTCGACTGATCAGCTGGTGCTGATCGACGCGGCCGAGTATGTCGGTAAGGCCAATCCGGAACGTATCGGACTCACCGCCAACAAGACTTACGACTTCACTATGGCCAGTGTGTCGTCCGGCGGGACCGTAGTCACGGTCAACCTGACCGGTCCGGCCAATGAGCCTTTGGACGTGTTCGCCGGCTCGCCGACTGGATTCCGTGTCAAGCAGGTCACCCTGAACGGCGGGGGCACCGGCAGCGTCACGCTCAACCTGCCGAACGGCGAGTGGAGCGTCGGTGTCGGTCCGCAGATGCCCAAGGGTTTCTCCGGTTCGCCGCCCGCGCCTTCCTACTTGCCGCCGCGCAATAAGCAGGCCACCATCGTTAATCCGGTCTGTACGGTCGACGGCACCGTGGGCTGTACCATTGCCTTCGCCCTGACGATTTCCGACAAGACCATTCGCGGCTTGGTCAAGGACGGTTCCGGCAAGGTCATGGCCAACGCCGAGGTGTTCGCCTATTCGCCTAACGGCGGCTTCGGCACCAATGCCACGACTGCTACCGATGGCGGATTTACGCTGAACGTGGTCAACGGCAGCTACATAGTCGGCGCTTCCATTCCGGGCATGCCGACCTCCAAGGAAGTGCCGGTGGTGGTTACGGACCACGCCACGACTTACCTACTGATAGACGGATCGTCGACGGCGATCACTCCGGCCGCTGCGGCCACCACTTTCATCCTCAAGGTAGCCAAGCCGGACTACACCATCTCCGGACGCGTGACCGACGGCACTAGCATCGTGCAGGGTGCCTCGGTCTATGCCTATCGGACCAACGGTCCGGGCCATGCCGACGTGATGACCGACAGCTCCGGCAACTACACCCTGTACGTCGGCGCCGGAACCTGGAATGTCGGTGCGTTCCTGCCGCAGTACGGTCGTCTTTCCGAACAGTCGGTGACCGTATCGACCGCCAACGTCACCAGCATCAACTTCTCCCCGTCCCAGACCGGCACCGGAACCTTCTACACCGTCTCCGGTACGGTGATCTCGGGCGGCACGCCGGTTTCCGGCGCTTTCGTCCGGCTCATGGGCAACAACACCAACAACGAGGTGATGACCAGTGTCGACGGCACCTACAGCATGAAGGTCCCATCCTGCGCCACGGCTAGCTGCTATACGCTTAAGGCCTTCGCGCCGAGCATCGGCGAGTTTCCGCCGCTCGCGGCCTTCAGCGTGACTGGTGACACCGCCGGCAAGGACTTTACGCTTGCTGCGCCCCGGACCCTGACCGTAACCTTTTCCGCGTCCGTCGCCCGAGGTTTCGTCGACATGTTCGCCACGAACGGTTCCGGTGCGCGTATCGATGTCTCCAACTCGACGGTCGCCACATTGACCCTGCCGGACGGAAACTATCGGGTCCGGGTGGATGTGCCTGGAACGGCAATCGGTCCGTCTGACATATCCGGCGACGGCTACAACAGCACTACCGGCGTGTTCACGGTGTCGGCGGCCAATACGGCACTGACGGTCACGCTGCCGACCCGTCGGACCGTCACCGGCAAGGTGACCGACGGCACGAACAACATCGCCAACGCCTGGGTCGAGATCGTCAATCCGACCACCGGCATTCACTTCGGTGCGCAAACCGACTCGACCGCCGGTCCGGGCGCCAACTTCAGCTTCAGCGTTGCCGACGGCACCTACTTCATCAACGCCACGAAGCCGGGGTACTTCCGTCAGCCGACTACGATTATCGTCGGGGCTGATACGACGACTCAGACTCTGGTCATGACCGCAGCCACGACCACCATTGCCGGTCAGGTGCTGATCGGAGCCTCCGGCGCGGCCAATGCCTTCGTTCGCGGCGAGAAGATGGGCGGTGGATTCTCCGGCACCCAGGCCGACGCCAACGGCAGCTACATCCTGCCGGTCGACTCCGGAGAGTGGAAGGTCTACGCCGTAGCCGAGGGCTATCAGGAGGCCGGCTATGCCAGCAACCCGATCGACGTCAGCGGCGGTTCGGTGACCGGCAAGAACATCACCCTTACCACAGCCGTCAACATGGCCTCGCCGAGGTCCAGGCCGATCACGCCGTCCTCGGGCGGAACCATCGACGACGAGGACTCCGGTCTGAGGCTCAACGTCCCGGCCAACGCCTTGGGGACGTCGAACTCGTCAGGTACGTTGACGGCCAGGGAAACCAACAACGTTCGCTCTACCGACACCGCCTACCTGGTCATGGCCTACGACTCGGAGACAGATGCCTACGTCCCGGCGGCCAAGGAACTGTCGGCCACGGACAGCGACGGCAATCCTATAACCAACCTCGAGGGTTCGGTCAGTCTGGAGATGGACTACACCGTCGCCGAGCTGGCGGCTACCCGGTCGGCGACCGACTCGTCGATCGATACCCGGGCCGAGGCGGACATGCTGACCATGGCCTACTGGGACGCGACCAACCAGAGCTGGACGCCACTTCCTAGCACGGTGACCTATCGTGATGCCGACGGGAACATCGTCAACGAGCCGGAGGATGACCTGTCGAACGTCTCGATCGTTACGGTGTCGGCGACCACGGATCACTTCTCGCTCTACGCTCCGATCGTCTCGACCGACCCGTCCGCCCCGAGCACTCCGTCCGGTTTGGCGGCGAGCGCAACCAGCACCTCTCAGATAAGCTTGAGCTGGACGCAGGCTTCCGGCGCTACCGGCTACGACATCTATCGGAGCACGACCGTCGGCGGCACTTACTCCCGTTTGGGCAGCGAGCCGACCGTCAGTTCTGGTTCGACGGTCACCTACAGCGACACGGGCCTCTCGGCCTCGACGACCTACTACTATAAGATCTCCGCGATCAACGCCAGCGGCGAGTCGGCATCGTCGTCCGCAGTCAGCGCTACGACCAGCAGCGCCGGCGGCGGCGGAGGTGGCGGAGGCAGATCCAGCGGTTCGGTCATTCCGCCGACCGTCGCGCCGGTCACTGACCAGTCCGCCTCCGACAGCTTCGTCGACAGTTCCTCCTCGTTCCCGACCGGAACGCATGAGCGTACCGCCTACAGCGAAACCGAAATGGCGGCTCCGTCCGTCGATACGACCGGAGTCGGTGCCTACAGTTCCGAGGTGGCGATCTTCAACACGCCGACCATTGACGTGGACAAGGGCATTTTGCCCCCGGCGGCCGACGTCTGGCTGCCCTGCGTCGGCGGCGGCCTGATCAAGACCCAGGACGGCTCAGCCGTCTACTACTGCGGCAAGAACGGACGACGCTACGTCTTCCCCCATCAGAACATCTATTCGACCTGGTACGACAACTTCGACAGTGTCGAGTCGGTTCCGAACGAGGACCTGGCCGCCGTTCCGTTGGCCGGCACCGTTACCTACCGTCCGGGCGTCAGGATGGTCAAGATCCAGTCCGACCCCAAGGTCTACGCCGTATCCCGAAACGGTTTGCTCCGCTGGGTGTCCAGCGAGGAGATGGCCACCGAGCTCTACGGCCCGAACTGGAATCGGCAGATCGACGACGTGAATCCAGCCTTCTTCTTCTCCTACACGATCGGCGATCCGATCGAGGCGGCGGAGTAGGAGTCGTCGCGAACTAAAGAGAACGGCCCCGGAGTACGGGGCCGTTCTTGTCTGCAGGGGACAGGCTCTAAATTGCCAAACCGCCGTCGATTTAGGATCATGTCTAGGTGATTACAGCGTAAACCTTGGCTCAACCAATATGGATTTCGGAACAATAGTCATCTGGATCGCCGTCCTGGCCGTCGTACTCGGCTTCGGCGGTCGTCATCTCTGGCGCAGGAGAGTGAACCGCCTCGTCGGTTTTTCGAGAGAGGAGTTCGTTCGTGACCTGACTCAGGAGGCGATGGACGGGCGTCTGGATCCGGTCATCGGACGCGACGAGGAGATAGAGAGGATCATCAACATTTCCGCCCGACGCACCAAGAACAATCCGCTGCTGATCGGTCCGCCCGGCGTGGGCAAGACGGCGATCGTCGAAGGACTGGCCAGACGTATCGTCAGTGGCGACGTTCCGGCACAGCTCTTGGGGAAGCGGGTCATGGCCCTCAACCTGGGCGAGCTGATCTCCGGCACCAGCCTACGCGGAGAGCTCGAGGGCAGGTTTCAGAAGTTCATCGCCGACCTGGAGAGCCGTCCGAAGATGACCATCGTCTTCATCGACGAGATCCACATGATCTCGCAGGCCCGCGGCACCGAAGGTGGGTTGGACCTGGCGGACATGATCAAGCCGGCGCTGGCCCGCGGTGACGTCTCGGTCGTCGGGGCCACAACCTGGGACGAATATCAGCGCACGCTGAAGTCCGACCCCGCCTTGGACCGTAGGTTTCAGCCGGTCCTGGTCGGCGAGCCGTCGGCCGAGGTTACGTTGAGCATCCTGCGTGGGGTCAAGGGCGTATATGAGCAACATCACGGTGTCCTGATCAGCGACGAGGCCCTGAAGAGGGCGGTCGAGACGACGGTCAAGATGGCCACTGACAGGTACCTGCCGGATAAGGCCCTGGACGTCATCGACGAGGCGGCGGCCAAGGTTTCGATCGACGCCTCGCCCGGACATTTGGCCTCTCTTGGCGTGGTCGACGTGTCGGCGAAGAGGAAGGTGATCGAGCGCATGGGTAGGGAGGCCGAGTCGCTCGCGGTCGAAATAGGTCATCTGGAGAAGCTGCGCGGGTCGTTTCCCGACGACTCGTCCATTCGGCTGGCCAAGGAGGAGCTCGATCGACATCTGGGGCAGATCGAGGGCGAACGGAAGGCCGTTCGGTCCGATACCGAGCGGCCGACGGTCACGGCCGCCGACGTAGACGCCACCATCGAATCATGGAGGGTGCGAAACTGAAGTGGCTATATAGGACGTTAGTAGGGACCGTGGGGCTGACGGCAGTCACCGCGGTCCTTCTTTTCGTTCCGCTGCCGCTGCCATGCCGGGCGGTGGCTACGGCGGCACTGCTCGGCTGGTTGAGTCTCCGTCTGGGTCGGTTTTTGGTCGGCAACCGTGAAGGCAGGATGACCAGGTTCGTCTTCGGTCTGACGGTAGTCCTGTCGTGGCTGGCGGTCAGCCAGTCCGTGGTCTACTATCTCGACCGGATTTCGAAAATGAGCCTGCTGCTGTGCCTGATTCCGCCGGCTTTTTTTGCCGTCAGTCGTCTTGCTCCCGTCGTTGGGACCGTCAACGGGGCTGCCGTCAGGCTTAGATCGTCGGTCTGGAGCCGTTGGCTGTCCGCCGGTGTCCTAATCGGAGATGCGGCGCTGTTTGTCTCTTACCTTTTTGCGCGTACCGACGAGGCGCTCAGAAGTCCGTGGGAGGTGATTCCGTGGCCGGTACTGCTGATGTTCCTGTCCGTGACCTGGCTGCTGCTGCTGCTGTGCCGCGAGCCGGATGCGCCGTTCAGGCGCGCCCTGACCGCGCTGCACCTGTTCGTCGCCTATTGCCTGTCGGAGACGGTCATGTCGCTAGGCTTCGGCTACGATCCGTTCATCCATCGCACGGCCGAGGCGCACATCGCGGAATTCGGCAGTCTGCTGCCCAAGAGTCCGTACTACGTCGGGCATTACGTGCTGGTGGTCGTGCTGCACTGGCTTTCCGGACTCTCGGTCGATGCCATCGACCGGTGGATGGTGCCGCTGCTGGGACCACTGACGTTTCCCTGGGTGGCCAGCTTCGGACTGAGGAAGGTCTGGGGAATGAAAGGCAATGTCGAATTTTGGACACCGCTGCTGCTGCTCCTGCCTATGCTGCCGCTGACCTTCACCGTGCCGCATGCGCTGACGGTCATACTGCTGCTCTGGTTGGTTTTTTTGGCTCCGTCGGTCATTCGTTCCGGTCCGCTTCGTCCGTTGGTCATTGGCCTGTCCGTTGCCGCGATGTTCATCCATCCGCTCCTGGGTGCGGTGGCAGTCGGTCTGCTGGCGGCGCTGTTCCTGTGCCGGCATGTTCGGTCCTGGCTCGGCGGGCTGCTGTCGGTTGTCGTCAACGCGGCCATGCTGCCGACCATGTTTCTCGTCTACAACCGGTTGAAGGAAGATCCTCCGTTCAGTCTCGCTGACCTGCTGCCGGGTTGGGTACGTTTCGCCGCGCTTTTTCGGAATCCGTTTCTTCACGTTCCGGAAACGCCTTTTTCGTTCCTGGACCTGCTCTATGCGTATCGGACGGCAATGCCGCTGGTCTTTGCGGTCGTGACTGCAGTCGGTGCCATCGTTCTGACGCGGCAGAAGCTGGTTTCGTCGGCCGTTCGTTCCTATATCCTGACGGTAGTCGGCCTGCTGGTGGCCATCTTTGTCCTGAGCGCTAGCGTGACCCTGTCGGGCATCGCTCCCGGGGAGCAGCTGGAGTTTTCCCTGAGACTGAAGCAGTCGCTCGGGGTGCTGCTGCTGCCGCCGTTCCTGTTTGGACTGAAGTCGCTTCTCGGTCGTCGGATCGGAGGTACTCTGACTGTCGCGGCGGCCGGTCTGCTGCTGGCTGCGGCGGTCATGTCCACGGTCGGCTGGTATCTGACCTATCCGCAGGCTAACCGTCTGGCCAATCGGTCTGGCTGGTGCCTGGGCCGTGCCGACGTCGAGGCGATCGGGATAGTCGCGCAGGCAGACGACGGTCGGCCGTATCTGGCGCTGTCAAACCAGATGCTGTCGGTGGCCGCCCTACGAGCCAACGGTTTCGACCGCTTTTCCTACGCATTGCCGGTCACCGGTCGTGCCTATGAGTACTTTCTGGCCGTTTCTCATTCGCGCCGCAACAGGGGAGTGTTCGAGGAGGCCTTTGCCGAGTTCGGCGTCGAGCGGGTCTTTTACGTGGTGCACGACTATGAACCGCAGTTTCAGTCCGTCGTGAGCGAACTGGGGCCATTTGCCGACCGGGAATGGACTGTGGACAGTGGCCGGATAGCCATTTTC
This sequence comes from Parcubacteria group bacterium CG1_02_58_44, assembly GCA_001872545.1. Classification (GTDB taxonomy): domain Bacteria; phylum Patescibacteriota; class Patescibacteriia; order SG8-24; family SG8-24; genus UBA1561. The sequence continues at coordinate 7,184 of MNWN01000050.1, read as the reverse complement.
CTTTTTGAACATTTTGACTATAATTAGGCCCAGATTTAATCACTCATTCGTCAGGGAAGCGTCTTATGACAAGAACAACTACAAACACCAGAACCAAAGTCGTGGTAGGTGTCGTGGCAGCGGGCTTGCTGGCCGCCGGTTTCGGATTCCTGGGCATCTATAATTTTCAGATGAAGAGAAAACAGGCTGACATAAAGCCCAGGGTCGTGACGCCGCCGGGATATGGGGCAGACGCGATCGATTCCGGATACGGCACCCCAGGCTATACGCCGGGCTACACCCCCGGTTACACTCCGGGCTACAAGTAAACTTTTAGGGAGAAGAAGAGGTCGGACAGGAGTCTGGCCTTTTTCGTTTTCGTCGATAGGGATATTATGTTTCGGCGATATGCCGACCGAAGAGATGCCTAACAATCGGCTGCTGCTGCATGCCTGCTGCGCGCCATGCAGTATTGCGGTCATCGACGAGATGAGGACTGTCTATGGACTGTCTGTACTTTTCTTCAACCCGAACATCTTTCCCGAGGTCGAATACATGAAGCGCAAGGCCGAGGTTGTCCGGGTCTGCCGGGAGTGGGCGGTACCTATGGCTGATCTGGACTATGGGTCGGCGCTTTGGGAGGAGCTGGTCGCACCGGTGGTTCAGGAAAAGGAGGGTGGATCTCGCTGTTCGGTCTGCTTTCGCCTGCGGCTGGCGCGGACCGCGGACTATGCCAGGACACATGGGTTCGCCCGTTTCGCCACCAGCCTGAGCATGGGCCGGCGCAAGGACTCGGCGGCCATCAACGCCATCGGACGGACCGTCGCGGCGCAGTTCGGCCTGGAGTTTCTGGATACGGACTGGAAGAAGAGCGGACGTTGGGAGACGGGCCGGCGGCTGACCGAGGAGCGGGGGATCTATCGGCAGTCCTACTGCGGCTGCCGGTTTTCGTTCGATGAGATGGTTCGACGACAGTCAGGCGGTGTTTCGCCCGCGGCGTCGAAGGCTTCCTGAAGGATACCAAAAGAGACGACCATGGCGGCCGTCTCTTTTTTTGGTGTGCCCTACTCCGACTTGCTCGCGTGGCGCTTGCGTTCGTGCTCCTTCAGGAATTTCTTGCGGATGCGGATTGACTGCGGGGTCGCCTCTACGTACTCGTCGTCGGCGATGAACTCGAGTGCGCGCTCCAGGGTCATCTCCACCGGCGGGGCCAGGATGATGGCGTCGTCGGCGTTGCTGGTCCGCATGTTGGTCAGCTTCTTGCCGCGGACCGGATTGACGACCATGGTGTCGCGCATGCTGGATCCGATCACCATGCCCTCGTAGACCTCAGTTCCCGGGCCGATGAACAGCGTGCCGCGCTCCTGTATCAGGTTCAGCGCGTAGGCCGAGGACTTGCCGTTCTCCATCGAGATGAGGGAGTAAGACGATCGCCGGACGATGTCGCCCTTATGCGGTCCGTAGTGCGAGAAGATGTGCGACAGCGTGCCCTCGCCCCGGGTGTCGGTCATGAACTCCATCCGGTATCCCAGGAGTCCGCGCGTGGGCATCACGTACTCCAGCCGGGTGCTGCCGCGTTCGTTCTTCATGGTCTTCATTTCGCCCTTCCGCCGTCCCAGCTTCTCGATGACCGTCCCGGCGTGCGCGTCGGGAACGTCGACTGTCACCGTCTCGTACGGTTCGAGCGTCTTTCCGTCCTCCTCGCGCATTATCACCTGGGGCTGGCTTACTTGGAGCTCGTAGCCCTCGCGTCGCATGGTCTCGATCAGCACCGACAGGTGCATCTCGCCGCGCCCGCTCACCCGAAAGGCGTCGCCCCCGTCAGGGAATTCGATCTGCAGTCCGACGTTGGTCTCGAGCTCGCGCTGCAATCGGTCGCGGATCTGCCTTGAGGTGACGTACTTGCCTTCCCGTCCGGCCAGCGGCGAGTTGTTGATCAGGAAGTTCATGGTCAGCGTCGGCGGGTCTACGCTGATGCTCGGCAGTGCCTCGGCCGCCGGATCCTCGGCCACCGTCTCGCCTACGTTGAGGTCGGATATGCCGGCGATCAGGACGATGTCGCCCGACTGGGCTTCCTCCACCTCGACGCTGCGCAGTCCTTCGGAGGTCAGTATCTTGGTCAGCTTGGCCGTGTCGCGGGAGCCGTCGGCCCGGATGACCGTGACCGGCATTCCGACGCGCGCCCGTCCCTCGTAGATTCGTCCCAGCCCCATCCGTCCGACGTAGTCGTCGTAGGACAGGTTGGCCGGCTGCAGACGGAACGGCTTGGACGGGTCGCTGAACGCCGGCGGAACTTTCTCGATGATCGTGTCGAAGAGCGGCTGGAGGTCCTGACTCGGGTCGTCGAGCGTCCGCTTGGCCACACCTTCGCGCGCGACAGCGTAGATGCACTCGAAGTCGGTCTGCTCGTCGTTGGCGCCAAGTTCGACGAACAGGTCGAACACCATGTCGAGCACTTCGGTCGGCCGGGCCGCGGCCTTGTCGATCTTGTTGATGACTACGATCGGCTTGAGTCCGAGTTCCAGCGACTTCCTGAGCACGAACCTGGTCTGCGGCATCGGGCCTTCCTGCGCGTCCACGAGCAGTAGAACCGAGTCGACCATCCTGAGCACCCGCTCCACCTCGGAGCCGAAGTCGGCGTGGCCGGGAGTGTCCACGATGTTCACCTTGACGTCGCCCAGACGGATGCTGGTGTTCTTGGCGTAGATCGTAATGCCGCGCTCCTTTTCGAGCGCGTTGCTGTCCATGACCCTTTCGCCCACGACCTCCCGGTCCGTGAAGGTGCCGGTCTGCCTGAGCATGGCGTCGACGAGGGTCGTCTTGCCGTGGTCGACGTGTGCAATGATGGCGATGTTGCGGAATTCCACTTCAGTTGGCGTTTAACCTTGCATAACGACAGAATGCTACTCTCAAAATGGCCGACTGTCAATTTAGGCAGGTCTTATCATGGGTCCTTATGATTTTCGGACCCCTAACGTCACAACCAAAAGCCACGGCGTTGCCGTCGTGGCTGATGACGATTTTTCGTGTTGCGGAGCGTAATCTCTAGAAATACGGCCGTTCCGGGGAGTCCTTGACCAGCTCGAAGGCCTCTTCGGCCGTATCGACGATCTTGACGATGTCCAGGTCCGTCTCCTTGATGTAGTCGCTGGCCAGCGGTCCCTGACGAATCCAGCCGAAAAATCCCTCCCAGTACTTGCGGTCGATCAGGACGATCGGTATGGATGCCATCTTCCCGGTCTGGATCAGGGTGACCAGCTCTATCAGCTCGTCGAGCGTGCCGAAGCCGCCGGGGAAGAAAAGGTAGGCCTGCGACGAGGCGGACATCATCACCTTGCGGGTGAAGAAATAGTAGAAGCCCTTGCCGTGCTTGACGTAACTGTTGGTGCGCTGTTCCATCGGCAGCTGGATGTTCAGGCCGACCGACTCGGCTCCGGCTTCGGATGCGCCGCGGTTGGCCGCCTCCATGATGCCCGGACCTCCGCCGGTGATGATGGTAAAGCCGGCCTCGCCCAGCAGCCGCGCCAGCTTGCGCGCCGACTCGTAGTCCTGATGCCCTTCGGTCACGCGGGCCGAGCCGAAGAAGGTGACTTCATGCTTGAGGTCGGCCAGGAATTCGAAGCCCTCGGTGAATTCGGCCATGATGCGGAAGATCTTCCAGCTGGCACCCTCGCGGAAGTCCGGCACCTGCGGCAGGGGCACTTCGTCGGTACCCGGAATCTTTCTTTCTTTGTGCTCGCTGTCCTGCGGCTGCTTTTCGTCGGTCATGCCTTTGGCGGTTATTCCTGATCCTAGCTCTGGCCGGAATTATACCCGGCTTTCGGTTTCGGCCCAACCCGGTCCGAAGCTATTCGAAACGTTCCTGCCAGCGTTCCTCGACGTCGACGTCCAGATCGATGAAAACCTGACGGTCGGTGACGGTCTCCATCTCGTGACGAACCGACTGACCGATGGCCTTGACGGTGCGTCCGCCCTGGCCGATCAGCATGCCTCGGTAGCGGTCGGCGTTGGTCAGGATGCGGGCCCGGACGTAGAGCACGCCATTCTCCCGTTCCGCCACCTCGTCCACCTCGACCGTCGTCGAATATGGAACCTCCTCGTGCATTCGCATGAAGACCTTCTCCCGGATCAGCTCGGCGATGCGGAACTTGCGGTCGAGATTGCTCAGCATGTCCGTCGGATATGACGGTTCGCCCTCCGGCAACAGGTCGATCAGCCGGTCGGTGAGCATCTTCAGGTTGTGTCCCCTGGTGGCCGAAACTTCGAAGACCGAATCGAACTCATCGCTCCAGATTCGGTACTCGTCGGCGTACGGACCCCTAAGGTCCGACTTGTTGATGACCATGACCTTCGGACAGTCGGCGGCCGAAACCATCCCGTGCACGATCTTCTCCTCGTCGCCGACATGCCGCGTAGGATCGACCACGTAGACCACCACGTCGATGCCGCGCAGCGACTGTCTGGCCTTCTCGTTCAGGCGGGCGGTCAGGTTGTCCGGTACGTGGGTGAAGACGCCTGGAGTGTCGACGATCACCGCCTGTCCGCGCGGGTCGTTAAGGATGCCCTGGATGGCATGGCGGGTCGTCTGCGGCTTGGGCGTGGTGATGGCCACCTTGGTGCCGATGAGCGCGTTCAGGAGCGTGGACTTGCCCACGTTCGAGCGGCCGACCAGTACAGCGAAGCCGGCTTTTTGCCCTGTTTTTGGGGTTTCTTCAGTCATATGTTTGCGATGTTCACGTAGCGTACAGCAGACGTCCGGCTTTTTCCAGGGGCGGAGCGGAGTCGGCAGGGGAACTGTTTTCTTTGTTTGATTTTGACAAAGTCGGTTTGGGTCAATTGATGTACGTCTTGTCTCGGCTATCGGGCCATGGCAGAGAGGATGGACAATGGGACAGGAACAACATGGGAAACAGTGGCAGACCGTGGTACTTGCGGCGGCGGACTTGTTGGATGGGCTGGATAAGAAAGCGATCACCGTCGCAGAACAAATTGCAGTGTTAGCACTGTGGGGCAGAGTTAAAAAGGCGAACGAGACCTGTTCGCCTATATCGGTTGTCCTTTTTGAGAACGTCAGCGGAGCACAAACGATAGGCGGCATCGATCCGATGTCCGTCTATGCTGAGCATGGCGAGAGTGAACCGGTCACCTCCGACATGTTTCGGGGTACGCTCGTCGTGTTGGTCGCATGGTGCAACCGCCGTGGACTCAAATGTTACTGGCGCTATGTGGACAGAGGATTGGGCTACCGTTCGCTGCAGGTGGTCTGCCGTCCGTGGCCGGAGCCGACCGACGAAGAGATTCGGTCCCTGCGGCCGTCGGACAGTTCCGACTGGACAAGTCTGAGCAGCGCATAAGCTGTTGGGCAGGTTGGGTTGGATGAATCGATCGTTCGTAATTCGTTACTTCCAGACGAAACAGCCCCTCTTGTGGGGCTTTTCTTTTTTTGGATTCTGCCTATCTTCGAATGCGGTTGCGTCAGTCAGTTTTGGCGGTAAGTTTGGCCACCAGCTCGACGTGCGGCGAGTTGGGGAACAGGTCCAGGGCGCGTAGGTCGGCCAGCCGATATTCGGTCCCGAATCGCAGCCACTCGCGGACGAAGCTGTCGTAGTTGCAGGAGACGTAGACGATGGTGCGCGGCCGTCGTTCGAGCAGCGTCTCGATCACTTTGGGATGCAGACCCGAGCGTGGCGGGTCGACGATGACGAGATCAGGCCGTTCGGTATCCCAGACCAGCGACTCGGCCTTGGCGTCGGTGAAGGTCAGGTTTTCGAGACCGTTCAGCTCGGCATTGCGGCGGGCCGCGGCGATGGCTTCGGCATCCAGCTCCACGCCATGCGCCTGCCGCACCAGGTCCGCCAGTCCGACGGCGAAAAAGCCCACGCCGCAGTACAGGTCCAGGAGTGTCTCGGCGCCGGAGGCTGCGACATGTCCGCGGACCGTCTCGAGCAGTCGTTCGGCCATGACCGTATCTGTCTGGAAGAATGAGTTGGGCGGGATCAGGTAGTCGCGTCCTCCGACTCGCTCCAGGAGCAGTTCCTCTCCCGAGAGCAGCTCCAGCCGTTGGGCGTAGGACAGGTCGGTCACGGTCGGGTTGATGCCGTGGTAGATGGAGGCTGCGAACGGCTTCAGTCGTCGGATCAGGTCGTCGCGGCCGGGCAGGGGAGCGTCGGCCGTCACGACCGTGATCATGCGCCGACCGGTGTTCTTGCCCTCGCGCACCACCAGGTAGCGGACGTAGCCGTCGTGCCGGAAGACGTTCCAGGGCGTGATGTCGTTGGTTCTCATCCAGTCTTTGAATTCGCCCAGGATGTCGGCCGCGGCTGGCGACAGTAACGGGCAGGCGCTCAGGTCGACGTAGGAGTTCCAGCGTCCGGGTTCCTTCAGTCCAACCTGACCTTCCGGACCGATGCAGAAGTCCATGCGGTTGCGGTAGCCCAGGGTTTGCGGCGACGGCAGGACCGTCTCGATCCGTTCTGGGAGTCCGCCACGTTCCAGAGCCTCGTTCACCAGTCGGCGCTTCAGCTCGAGTTGGAACTCGTATTCGATATGCTGCCAGGCGCAGCCGCCGCAGATGCCGGCGTGCGGGCAGGTCGGGGCGATCCGTTCCGGCGAGGGTCGCAGCACCTTCTCCAGATGGAATTTTTTGACGCCCTTGCGCCGGCCGACGAACGAAGCCTCGACCAGCTCGCCGGGTACGGTGAAAGGAACGCCGGCCGGCCGGTCGTTCACTAGGCCGCAGCCGCGTCCCTTGCGGTCGCAATACGTGATCTCGATTTCGTGCAGTTCGCCGTATTTCATGAGGGTAGGGTACTTTTTTTGTTCGGTCCGGTCCAGAGTGGTGCATTGAGTCTAGAATGTCGCCCAATTTCATTCTTTATCTGTCATCCCGGAACCAAAAACATGTCATCCTGGATCATTCTTTAAATTGTCATCCCGGAAGGCCGAGCGGAGCGAGGTCTATCCGGGATCCAGTGCTTGAATTTCTGCTTCTGGGCCCCGGATCAGGTCCGGGGCGACAGTGATCCGATCTATTTGCGGGACGGCCCCGACGCGGCAACCTCGGAGGCGTCCGGGCTCGGTCCGGAGCCCGCGGCGAGGGCCGGACGCCGAGAGTTAGGGCGGACCGCCGCCGGAGCGGGCCGACCCGTGCCGCGCGGGACCGTCCCGAAGGGGGTCCGGGGCGCGAGCCCCGTCCCCCGCGGAGC
>MNWN01000019.1 GCA_001872545.1 Parcubacteria group bacterium CG1_02_58_44 | reverse complement strand
ACGCGGCCTTCGGCCTTGCGTTCGCGGCGTCCTCCGGAACGTCTCGCTTACGCCCCGGCACCTCCGTCATGCTCGGACGGGCGGAGATCGATCGAATCGTGGATCCCGGGTCTTAGTCCGAAATGACATTTATAAAGAGCCGTCTTTAAACACCCCTGTCGTCCCGGGCGAAGACCCGGGACCCAGAAACAAAGCATGAAAGCTAAAAGGCAAGATTTGACCCCAGCTTCTTGATTTATCACCCCCTGTCGGCTACCATCACTCGAGTTAGATGGACGAAATAGAGACCTCTAGAAAAGTCGCTTTCGCGGCGAGATTCCCGAATTTCGAGCGAAAAAACGCAACAGGCGACGATGCTCATGTGGAGTATGAGCGGAGAAGCTTTTGCGGTTTTGCAGCCGAAATTCGGGAATCGCAGCAGAAATGGACTTTTGTAGAGGTCTCGAACTGCAGCGCACTCGTAGTTCAACGGATAGAATGTGGGCCTCCGAAGCCTAAGATCAAGGTTCGATTCCTTGCGGGTGCACCATGTAGAAACCCCATAACCGTGGGGTTTTTGCGTTGATATGACACAACTTAGCGTAAGTTAAGCGATTTTATTAAAAATTGTCCTGCGACTCTTGACAAACTATCCAAACTGTGCTATAGGCCTACGTCAGGCTGAAGCAGCCGACCACCGGAGGCGAAAACCTAAGGTGAATCGGGACTTTGAAAAGAAACCGCTCTCGACCAAAAAAACGGGAGCGAATTAGATATACCGAACGAAAGGGTGCTGGCCTTCCTGTGGGCCCCACTGAAGGGGCAAATGGCCAGGTGAAGCCCACCTTGTCCGGCATTCCTCTCGAGGAAGCGGACAGAAGGGCCCAGTGGGAGAACGTTGACATATCCCTGTGTCGACCCACGCTCCGCCCGCGCCCAATGGTGGGCGCACGGAGGCCGCGGCCGAGAGGCCCGGCAAAATAGAGGATAGTTTGGATGAACCAGCTAGGGGCCGGCCCGAGAGGCGCGGCCCCGGAGGATTTGAACATGACACAGAACCAGACCCTCGCCACCCTCGCCACCACCGACCTCGTGATCTCCGTCGGCTCCGTCGACGGAATCCTGACCACGGCCGCCGTGCTGCGGCTGATCGGACAGGGCCACGAGGTGGAGGTCTGCTTCACGCAGGCCTTCACGGTGAACAAGCTCCTGGTCGGGAGCTGGCAGGGGCGCCAGGTGGCGCTGGTGGACCTCGCGGTCAACAACCGCGATCCGGAGATGACCCGCACCTTCGTGGAGCAGCTCCGGGAGAACGGCAACACGCTCGTCGCGGTCATCGACGAGCACTCGAGGGAGGATTGGCTGGCGATCCTCGGTTCGTTCGACGGCCTCGCCGTCGAGCCGCAGAGCCAGCAGGGCGGAGACGACGCCCCCAAGTCGTCCGGCGAGGTGTTCCGACGAGACCTCACGGCGGCCGGGGTGGAGGTCGACGACCACACCCTCGAGCTGCTCAAGGCGGCGGATGCGGGTGACCGCATGGACTTCTCGACGCACTTCGGTGCGATCGTGAACCGGGGAGTCAAGTCCGCAATCGCGGACGACTCACGACGGGTCCACCTGGCCCGCCACCTGGCCCAAAACCGTGAGGCAGACTCCGAGATCCAGGACTGGATCTCGGAGTACGAGGCGATCCTGGTCAACCACCAGGAAATCATCGCGTCCAAGCAGGACCTCGGCGACGGAATCGTCCGAGTCGTCGCGACCGACAGGGCAGTGGACATGAGCACGCTCATGAACACCCTCTACCGGTCGGGCGGCCGGGTGGTCATCGTCGAGGGCGAGGCCTTCGTGCCGGCGAAGAAACGCAAGGAGGTCCTCGCGGCCTTCGGCACCGCCGACAACCTCGACCTGATGACGACCATCCGAGAGGGTGGTGTGACCCCGCTGGGCGGCTTCGCCCAGAAGGTCAACGTCGCCCTCGAGGACGAGGCGGCCACCCTGGCCGCCGTCCGCGCGGTCCTGGCCGCCTGATGGCCTAGCCACCGCAATTCCGCCGGACGCGACGTCGGCGGCTGAATCGAGTCAGGCTTACCTAGGCCGATAGGGCCTCCCTACTCGAACTTCTTCAAAAGCACCAGCCTATTCTTGGCCGGTGCTTTTTGAATTGCGCGATACCTGATTTTTACATTTTGTCATCCCGGAATTGCGAACGCAGTGAGCAATATCCGGGATCCAGAGCTTGAATCTTTTGCTCCTGGGTCCCGGCTCGGAGGCCGGGACGACAGGGGGCTTTGTCTGATTCCGGATCAAGCCCGGAACGACAGATGATATATGACCTCATTCGGCTTGAAACCTGAATGAGGTTACAAGCAGCTACCGCGATCTTGAAATCAAGACGTCGCCTCCAGCAGAATCAGCTCGATCTGATCATCCAGGTCTGGCGGATCAGTCGGCAGTTCGGCCAGCTTGGCCACCAGCGGTCTGGCCTTGGCCAGGGCCGCCTCATCCAGCTCCCCCACTTCCTGCTCAACCGCCAACTGTCTGACCGATGTCATGAACCGATCGAATCGATTCGTCCAACCCTCCTGATTATCCTTCAGCTTGTGCAGTTCACTGACGGCACTCTCCGACCGACGGACAATGTCCTGCACCCGTCCGCGCACTCGATCCGCTTCCTCGGACGAATCCAACTCACTTTCGATCTCAACTAACGACCGTTTGAGTTCACCGGCCCTGACGATGACCTTGAGCATGCCTTCGGCCGTCTTGTTCCTTTTCTGACCCTTATTCGGCAAGACTGGTTTTTTTGTAGCCAACACTCGTTCCAAGAAAAATCTGGCCCCAGCCAATTCAGACTCCAATGCGGTCCGAATCTCCTCAGTCATCCTTTCCGGCTCACTTTCCGGTGCAGCCGGCCGACTTTCCGGAACGGTCTCTTCCGTCATTGCCTTGCCCTTCTTCTGTTTGCCATCCTTACCGCCTTTTTTGAACTTTTCCAGCAGGCCTCCCAACAGTCCGGCCCCGACGCTGCCGCCGTCGGACTGGACCGGACGGCTAGTCTCCGGCTCATAGTAATCGTCACCAGTCCCAGAAAAGACGGGCTGCGAAAAGTCCCGCTCAACCGACCCTAGCGCCTTCCAGCCATACGATGCTGTCGGATCCTCCTCGACCTCAAGGAACGTGTCGGCATCACGACCGACCAGATAGTCGCCGTCGCCCAGCAGCCAAGTGCCTTCGGTGTTGCCGCTGGCATAAACGAACGTCACCCGATTTCCGCTCACGGCAAGATGGCGCCCGGATCCGCCGACCGAAATAACCGTCGGATTGTGCTCTCTGCGGTCCGATGAACCAGGCGGAAAACTCTCGGTCAGCCTACCGCCCTGTACGCGCAGAATCTGCGCGTAGTGAGAATCTCGTCCGGACATGGCTTCCGTCAACTTTCGCTGTTCGGGCGTAACCTCACGCAGACCGGACAGACGCGCCTCGATCTGCCGAAACTTTTCGAGCGCCGTCTGCGGATCCGGCGTGGCTGACCTGCCGCTGCTGCTCACCCCGGTCGCCAACGCACAGGCTACCTTCCAGTCGTCGTTCAGGCTGGCGAATTCACCGTCCGTCAGCCCATACTGCATCGCCATGCTCCTTGTGATTGCCTCAAACCGGACGGACAGTTCATCCATCCTGGCCCTGGCCTCCGGCATCAGTGATTCTCGCGATTCCTTCTCCTTTCGGGCCTCATCCAATTTGACCTCAATCTGATCCATCAGCTTAATGGCCCCGCTGGGGTCGAAGCTGCTGTTATCGCTCAAGAGCGATCCGATCCGAGACCAAATTGCCTTTATCCCCCGATGAATCGTGGAGTCAGGTTTTATCCAATGCTCGTCAGAACCATACTTACAAAAAGACTCCATATCGACCCGCATCTCCTCATGTCTTTTTCGTGCCGGTTCGGCCAGCTCACGGCGTTCCTGCTCCAAAAGAAATTTGTGGTTCTCCGTTGTCCTTATTTCGACTGCCTGATCATCGAGACTCTGGGCCGTCTTGACGTCGTCAGAATACTTGACGCCGAACACGTAGACATACTGACCGAGTTCCGAATCATATTTATTGTATGTGGCATGGTAAGGATAGGCGTAGAAGGGCTCGCCGGAGTGGCTCCGAAAGTATTCGATCGGCTTCGCTCCTAAAGATTCCAAGGACGGCAACGGCTCACCTGGCGACAACGCAACCTGTGGCGACGGAGGGGCGTTAAAGTTATTCCAGGCATCTTTAGCCAACTCTTGATCCATCTTGACCTTGAGCTCCTCGATGTCCGCGTAGCAGTAGGACGAATATTTATGTTTAACCTGAAAGGTCATCTTCGTCGTCCCGTTCTCATCACCTATCGTCGGAAAATCAGAACGTTCAAATTCAAACAGCAGGTCCTCGGGGATCATCACCGATGCCTCATAGCCATATTCGTGGCGATACGTGACCTTCAGCTCATGTCCCTTGACGGTAATGCTTTCCGGAAACAGACGCTCAATCTCGGCCATGGTCTCCGGCGGGCAGTAATCCTCGAATCGTAAGGTCAAAAGTTCCTGAATCAGTCGCAGATCATCGAATTTGACCGCACCACGGGTCTTTTCCCGATACCAGTCGGCCAGCTGAGGCGGTTTCACCCGACCACAGGAACGGATCTCCAGCAGCGCCAGCTGTTGGACCAGTTCCCGATTGGCCCCGACAAAAGGCAGGTCGACTTTCTTCCCCGACAGCAGAGCATCGACCAGTTCCCGATTGGCCAAGGCCGGATCGGTCTCGACCTGCTCCTTGGTCGCAACCGTAACGTAATTTCCCTTGAGTCGGAAAGACTCGGTCCGAATGACCACGCCCCGTTGTTCGTCATAGCTCCGTCTGGTCGCGTCCAACTCAATAAGCTGAGGGGCTACCTCAAACAGCCATTCCGGTTTGACTGGCTGACAGCGCCGCGCATATACCTTACGCGTTTCCATCACGCCATCGCCGATCAACAAATCGGGCTGACTTTTGAATGCCACCGAGGATGGGTGAGTGTAAAAGCTGGAGCGTGGACCGGCGACAAATCGATAACTGCCTTTCCGACCGGAGCTAACGGCAAGCCGTTGGACCAATCCGGACACGACACATTTCTGGATCGTTTCCGGATCCTTGCCGTTCCTGTCGTCCGCCTGAATCCCATGACGCTTCAGACGGCCCAAAATCTGATTCCTGATTTTTCTTGCCTCATCCAGCTGCCGATGATCAAAGAATTTCCTCCTGGCCCAACCGATATTGGATCCGGATGCCTCCCATCCGTTCCAGACCTCAAGCAAAGACATAAAATCCGACCCGCTTTGCCTGAACTCAGCCTGTGCGCTATCGGCCTCGTCGAACTTGCCTTCTGGCCTGAAGAAAACGGAACGGTCGCAGCTCGCCAGTGCGGCTATCGTGCAAATCTTCCCGACGCACCCGTATTTCTCGGCCTCGGCCACCATCCGACCGATCTCCGGACTAAGCGGAAGTTCGGCCATCAGACGACCGGTTTCGGTCAGTTTCTCCTGTTCGTCCAAGGCACCGAGTGCCTTCAGCTTTTCGATGGCCTGATCAAACGCTTCAGGTGACGGCGGATCGACGAAATCAAATGACCGCACGTCATCGATGTCGATACGTTTCATGGCCAAGACGACGGAGTCGATGCTCGAACGAACAATCTCCGGAGTCTGATACTCATCCCTACGTCGGAAATCCTCTTCCGTATACAGCCGGTAGCAGACGCCGGGGGCGGTTCGACCGGCCCGACCCATGCGCTGGTTGCAGCCGCTTTGGGCGTGCGGTTCCGCATCCAGCGAATCCAAGCCGGTCCGCGGGCTGAATCTCTTCTGCTTGATCAGACCGGAATCGACCACAAAGGCAACCCCGTCAATCGTGACTGAAGTCTCGGCGATGTTGGTGGCGACAATGACCTTACGTCTAGACGACTTGCGGAAAACCGGCCGCTGGTCTTCCGGCTTCATCCCTCCGTAAAGGGGCAATATATCCAAATCCGGCAGACCCAAACCCTGAATCTCATCGATGGTCTTTTCGATTTCACTCTTGCCAGGCATAAAAATCAGGATGTCGCCCGGACCGTCCTCGTCGATGATCTTCCGGACCTTCTCCGCGGCCGTTCGAAACACGTTTCGTGTCTGCTCTTTCTCGTACCGAACATCGACCGGAAACATCCTGCCTTCGACCTCGACCGGATCGTCAACGCCGAAATACTCGGCGAACTTTTCCTTCTCCAAAGTGGCTGAAGCGACAATTATTTTGAGCGGATTCAAATTACGCTCCTGCCTCTTGCGCTGCGCCCGCTTCAGCAGACCCAAGACAAAATCAGTATTGAGACCGCGTTCATGGGCCTCATCCACCATCACTACGTCGAAATCCATGAGCAGCGGATCGTGCTGCAGCCGACCCAGCAGGATACCGTCGGTCATGAAATTGGCCCGAGTGCCCAACGACGTCTCGTCTTCGAAACGCACTTGATAGCCGACCTCACCGCCTACCGAACTGCCGCGGATCTCCGCCACATACTCGGAGACGGACGTAGCCGCCACGCGACGAGGCTGCGTTATGGCAATTCGCGCACCGGGAAAGGCATCCAGCAAAAAGGACGGCCCGCGAGTGGCTTGCCCGAACCGGTTTCGCCGATCAGAATCGTGTTGGCATTCTGTCGTACCGACTCGACCAGACGATCCCGCCCCTCATCCATTGGAGTTGGCGGATATTCCGGCTGTCGCCGCCGCTCGCGTCGGCTCATCCCCTCCGAACGGTGATTGCCATGGCCGACGATCCGGCTCTGCCCTCCCTCCCCGTAATTTCTTCTGTCGTTGCCTTGAGAGACCATAGTCATGAAGCGGATTAGGAGAAAAGCGTAGCCTTCCGGCCGGACTTGTCCGTGTAGTCCACGGTCAGACCGAACGGTCGGGACAGATAGACCGCGACCAGGAGCGGCAAGGTCGGTATTTCGCCGAAAAGATGCAAGTGCAATCCATGACGTAATTGTCCGACCAACGAACGGGCAAACTGTTTCGTACGGTCCGCAAGAAGACTTGAATCATCGGTATTGTTCGCATGAGCATCGACGGCGGAATCGGGTACTGCCGACCAGACATTCGACAGGTCGATCTCCGTATCCGACGATGGAGTCAGATATTCACTGACCGGCGTGACAGTCTCAATTGCCTGTTTAATCTCTGACCAAAGAGTTTCGTTTACTTCATCCGGCCGAAACAGCTGTTCTTGCGGCATACCCTGATGGTCAAAAATCAGTACCCGAAAATCGTCATCGTCACGAGGACGAAACACCACCTCTGCCGAAAGTTCGTAGGCAGCGGCCAACGTCAGTGCGGCGACTGCCGCCGGCAGGCCGTCTGGTATCTCCACCGCCTCCCCCTGCACCTGCAGTCTCAGGTCGTAAAGAAAGTCGTCCATCTGATCGTTTCTGCCGTCCTGTCCCAATAAACCCAGATCGGGCTGCGGCACCGTATATTCGACCACTAACGGCGCAAGATTAAGTGTAGTTTTAGTCATGGGAAATCATATTATTAGACTGATCAAGGTAATTGTATCAAAAAATGAGCATCTTTGTCTCAATTCACATAGAGACAAAAACCTTGACAGACATTGATCAATCAAGTAAGATAAACAAGAATAATCTTATAAAGACCTTATGACCCCAGGAATATGTAACAAAAAAACGAGGGGCTTTAGTCTGGTGACCGTCACCGACAAAGGCCAGATCGCTATCCCCTGCTACCTCCGGCGCGAGCTGGGCATCGAGCAGGGCGACAAACTGATCGCTATTAAGAGAGTCGACGGCCGCGGGCTCAACCTATTAAGACTGGATGTGGTCGGCGAAGTAATCGATAAACTAACCAACGACTAAATAGTAAGATATGTCGGAAGACGTAAACTACAAGAAGGATTGGGCGGACGAAAGTACGCAATACCGCAACTGTCGCAGCTTTAAGACAGAGAACGGCGTCAACGCCTGCGTGCCCGAGGGAGACTCGTTCGCCAAAGCAGTCGAGAAGTACGGTCAGGTCGACAGCAACGGTCACTGCAACTTCTTCGAGGCAGCTAAGTAAGGACAAAAAGAAAGCGCCACCGACAAGGTGGTGCTTTTGTCTATCCCAACATTTTTCAAAACCGACCGTCTCTCCGTCAGGAAAACCGTTTCATTAGCCGATACGCTCCATACCAGAACCGGCTGCCGGGCAGTTCCCAAGTGCCCAGATTAGACTCGCGCTGCCCGCCGAAGCCCAGCTTGAACCGGGTCAGTCCGGACCACGAATGATCGGCCGCCGCATCCTCCGGCGCCACTCCCCAAAAATCGTATCTCGACAGGCCGGCCTCCTTAGCCCAAAGCATGGCCTGCCAATGCAGCAGATAGGGAGCCATGACCTCACGGTGCTGCGACAACGACGCCCCGTGCAGGTAAGTCATTGTGTCGCCGAACTGGGCGAGAGCGGCCGCGGCCACGGTCTGCCCGTCGAAATCGGCC
Organism: Parcubacteria group bacterium CG1_02_58_44; assembly: GCA_001872545.1. Lineage (GTDB taxonomy): Bacteria > Patescibacteriota > Patescibacteriia > SG8-24 > SG8-24 > UBA1561. The sequence goes on along the minus strand of MNWN01000019.1, from coordinate 19,692 downwards.
AGCATCAGACGGACCGACAGGTCACGCCCATCTTTCGGCGCCAGTACCTGCAGCATTCGTCTGTAATAGTACGACTCGTGCGTATGAAACCGATCGCGCCCAGCCGTCTCGGCCAGCAGTTGTTGAAAACGATCAATATCTTTAGCGAAAGCACGAAGGTCTGATGGATCGGCCTGACGCACGGTCACTTCCCTCTTCTCGGCCAGCCGAACGTTATAGCGAGTCTTCTGCTTCATGCCGGCCAGCAGCTCCTCGTAGCTTTTTGTCAGGTCGACAACGCTGGTGTGCTGCGGACTCCTGGCGCGCGCCGGAACCAATCCAAGACGAAGCAGGTCTTCTCGGCTAAGACCATCTCCGCCGATGCCCGCCGACGGCTCCAGACGAGCCAACACCAGGCCTTCCCGGGCAATGGACTCCCTAATCGCCGAGACGGCCACGCCAAACTTGTTCCGACGGTCACCGTCCGCGGAGACGACCGGTCCCATTGGGACATAGGAATACCGACAACCGAACGGGAACAAATCATAGATGGACGTAAACCTGGCGACCGACTGTCCGTTGTCGCCCGGCAGATCGATGCGGTAGCGAAAAACTCGCCGACCGACCGCTTCCTGAAACTCACCCCACTCCCAAGACTGCAAAAAGCCGCTGCCGTTCTCGAGAACGAAGCGGTTCCAGTCCTCCGACCTGTTTTCGACCGGACTTAGCATCGAAATTCCTAAACCTTACGAAGTATTATCTCGAACCATTCCTGTCCTATGAGATTCTTCTGACTAACCCAGGCCGTTCTCATGCTTGAAAGGGACAGATCCTCGATCATCTCCGGTGTGTAAGTATAGAAAATACGCGTTCCGAAATCGTCTTCTTGGACCACACGACGATATTCACCCCATTTCATCGAAATCATCATCACTCCGTCCAAATTCAGTGCTGCGGAAACCTTGGCTAAGACCTCGAAAATCTCATCATGATCCAAATGAATGAGCGAAGCAAAGGCGAAGACCGCATCCAGTCCTGAAGGAAAAGGAAACTCCATGACATCGGCCACCTCGAACCGTGCGCCCGGGACTTTATTTCGTGCGATCTCTATCAGCTCCGGCGAAATGTCGATGCCGAGATACGATTCGACCAGCGGCAGTATGGCCTCGGCGTCACGTCCGTTGCCGCAGCCAACCTCCAGGACATTCGGATGTTTCTGCTTACAAAAACTCAAGGTCTGTTCGATATCCGCCTTTCTTGCGCCTAAACGATCGAACTTATCGGCAAGCACTCGAGCGCTGTCACGGTAAGTGGCAGTCGTTATCGCCCGATCCTCATCACGTTGGGCAGTCATCTCACCAACGCCTTAAGCGCCGCCTTGAGCCGCTCCTCGACCGGTCCCTCCTCGGATTGAACTGCCGCCTGATTGGCCTGCTCACGCGAGTAGCCGAGGTTCATGAGAGCAGAGACTACCTCGCTGCCGAGCGGATCGGACGAACCGATGTCGGTCAGCTTGCCCTTCAGCTCCAGGATGATCTTCTGGGCGGTCTTCTTACCCACACCCGGCACGCGCGACATCCAGGCCACATCACTGGCATCGATCCGACGTTCGATCTCCTCGACCTTCCCCAGAGACATGATGTTCTGAGCCATCTTCGGACCCACACCCGATACGTCCAACAGCTCCAGGAACAGTCCGCGCTCGCGCTCGCTGCGGAAGCCGTACAGGTCGTGCAGCTCCTCGCGAACGTGCTCGTGCGTCCAAAGCTCGACCTCGCCGCCGCCGGGCAGGTCGGCCAGCGTGCCGGAAGAGAGGTAGACCTGATAGCCAACACCAGCCGTCTCGACAATGGCGTAGTTCGTTCCCTTGTGAGTCAGGCGACCGGTAAGCTTGATGATCATGCGGATTGACGGCTAAAGCCCAGCCAGAGAGTCTGGCCGTCGGCATCTATCTCGGTCGAAAATTCGGTCTCGGTCCGACCCTGGTTAAGGGCGACTGCATGAACCGATCCCTGCAGCGCATCTCCATGCTCGGTCAGTGTCTCCGGCCACAAGTCACCGGACGATTCCCAGTTCAGAGTTATCTCGTCGGATGGGGTAAGGCCGGCCTCACGACGCAGGGCATTTACGTTCCTGACGATCTCGCGCAGCAGCCCCAAACGCCGCAGCTCCGGAGTGATCTCCGTGTCCAATTCGACCTCAAGCTGCTCTCCCTTCTTCCATTCTATGGCCAGTACGTTCAGTTCGTCCTTCAGCAGCTCGAACATCCAGTCTTCGCCGACAGTAGACGCGGTAACAGTCGCCTTAGCCAAAGCCTGACGAACCGGCACGCCGGCTGAAGCCCGCTTCTCGAGTCCAGCCGAGGCCGCCGACCTAACCATCTGCATCTCCTGAGCCAACTTCCCGTCCGACGAGGCCGCCGACCTCTCCGGCCAGCTCTCCAAGTGCACCGAATCCAATTTTCCGCCCAGCTCCCGATACAGTGCCTCGGCCAAAAACGGAGTGAACGGCGCCAGCAGTCTAGAGAGCGTATATAGCGTATAACCGAGTGCGGCCGAAGCTTCGGAACGTTCACTCTCATCACCCTTAAACCGATCGCGGCTACGACGGATGTACCAGGTTGACAGGTCATTCACGAAGCCACCGAACCTCCGGCAGGCATCGACCACCTGATAATTCTCGAGATCATTAGTTGAGTCAGCGATCAATGTATTCAACTCACCTAGCAACCACTGATCAAGAATATGTTGCGGTTTTGATGGGGCCGCCGAGAAGTCTGTGCCCTCCGCGGCGAACATCCGATGAAACGACAGTACATTCCAAAGAATCAGAAAGACCTTCTTGGTTACCTCCTCCAATCCCTTCTCGTCGAATCGCTTCGGCTCGCCGGGCTGATTGATGGTGAAAAAGCTGTAACGAATCGCGTCGGCCCCCCACTTGTCCATCATGACCCACGGATCGACGATATTGCCCTTGGACTTGGACATCTTCAGACCCTTGCCGTCGAGGATGTGGCCTAGGCAGATGACATTCCGGTACGGGGTCCCCCGTCCGAGAAGGGTCGAAACCGCCAGCATGGTGTAGAACCAGCCGCGCGTCTGGTCGATGGCCTCAGAAATGTACTCGGCCGGAAAGTTGGTCGGATCGTTACCGTCGATCCGTTCGGCCGAACCGGCAACATGCGGATAGCCCCACTGGGCGAACGGCATGGCGCCGGAATCGAACCAGCAATCGAGCACGTCCGGCTCGCGAACCATCTCACCGCCGCAGGCGCACCTAAGTCTGACCTCGTCGATGAACGGACGATGCACGTCCACATGGCCCTCCTCGTCGTACGGTCGGCGCGGCAGCTCATGTTCCCAATGTTCACCGACGTTCACATAAGCATCGCCGGAAGATTCCCCTTCCGTCCTCTCGTCGTCGTAACCGAGCAGGCCGGTCTTGAGCGCATAGAGCGCATCGCCATGACTGACGACTACGATCCTCTTGCCCTCATGACGCGCATCGATCTCCTTCAGTACCTCGACCATGCGCCGACGAACCTGACGCATCGTCTCTCCGCCCTCGATCTGCTTGTCCAGCCTGTCGCCAGGATTCAAGAACTGCTTCATGAAGTCAGACTCCGGACGGTCAACCAGGTTATCGTTCCTGATCTCCCTGAGCCGTTCGTCATAGATGACCTCCAAGCCGCAGGCCGCGGCGATGGCCTCGGCGGTCTGCCTGGTCCGATACAGATCGGAAGCGTAGACAACATCGATACCCAACTCCTTGTATTTGGCGGCTGCCGCTTCGACCTGCTTTAGGCCGCGTTCAGTCAGATGATACTTGTCGGACAGGTCCTGACTGGTGATCAGTCGAGCCGTATTGTTGGTCGACTCGCCGTGACGCTGCAGATAGTAGGTATTTCTCGCCGGTGCCGCTTCATCCAGTTCGGACAGGCCGCCGATAACCCGCGTCTGGCTGCAGGCAACGCACTTCCAGACCGGCAGCGGCGTGCCCCAGTACCGCTCACGCGACAGTGCCCAATCTTTGGCCTCGCGCAGCCACTCGCCAAAACGTCCGTCGCGAATGTGCGACGGCACCCAATTAATCTGTCGGTTGTTGGCCGCAAGTTTCTCGCGAAGCTTGGACATTCGGATGTACCACGACCTCTTGGCCAGGTACATGAGCGGCGTGCCGCAGCGCCAGCAGAACGGATAGGAATGCAGATACTTCTCTTCCTTATATAGGAGTCCGCGGGAGACCAGGTCGGCCCTCACGTCGTCGTCGGCCTCCTTGAACGACCTGCCGGCACCCGGTAGGCCCTCACCCATGACTCCGGCCGCGTCCACGCTCAAGACCGGCGGAAGACCGTGCTCACGTCCGAGTTCAGCGTCGTCATCACCGTAGGCCGGAGCAATATGCACGATGCCGGTGCCGTCCTCCATGGAGACGAAGCCGGCGGTGTAGACACGATAGACTCGGCTCCGGCTGTCGACCGGCGCGATATCGTAGAGCGGCTCGTACTCCAGTCCGACCAAGTCCGACCCCTTCCTCTCCGAGACGACCTCATGACCGCCCAGCAGTATTCCGAGCAACGCCTTGGCTAGAATGAAACGATCGTCCGATCCCTCAAGCTTGACCTCGACGTAATCTATGTCCGACCTGACGGCGAGTGCGAGATTGGCCGGCAGGGTCCAGGGAGTGGTCGTCCAGGCCAGGAAGAAAAGTCCCGGATCGCCCTTCACCGCGAACTTGACGAAAACCGACATATCCTCGACGTCCCTGTAACCCTGCGCCAGCTCATGCGTCGACAGGGACGTAACACAACGTGGACAATGCGGTGTGGTGCGATAACCCTCGTACAGCATCGGCTGACCGTCTACCTCCCGACCGCTTATCTCCTTCAGTACCCACCACAGCGACTCGACATATTCGTTACTGTAGGTCACGTAAGCGTCGTCCAGATCCACCCAAAAACCGATACGCCGCGTCAGGTCGCGGAACATGTCCAGATACTTCCAGACCGACTTGCGGCACTGACGATTGAACGCCGCCACGCCGTATTCCTCGATATGCTGCTTCTTGGTGAAGCCGAGACGTTTCTCGACCTCCAGCTCGACCGGTAGGCCATGCGTGTCCCAACCAGCCTTGCGGTCCACGCGATAGCCGCGCATGGTGCGGTAACGAACCACGGCATCCTTAAAGACACGAGCCAAGACATGATGGATTCCCGGCTTGCCGTTGGCGGTCGGCGGACCCTCATAAAAGACGAACTTGCCGCGCGGATTCTCCGCCGGCCTCTCGTTGCGCTCCAGAATCCGCTGAAGGATCCGCTTATCCTTCCAATTCTCAAGCTCGGACTTCTCGATTGACGGTAAGTTGAATTTGGTCATAACGGAGTTAACTTAGCGACAAATCCGAGTTCTTTCAAGCCATCGGCCGTACCTGTCGGAAAACTGAAAAATCCGAGGTCGAAATCCACTTAAGCCAAAAAGAAAAGAGCCCAAGAGGGCCCGATGTTTAGAAACTAAGCCGAAGGCCTTAACCTTCGTTATCTTCACCGTCAGCTTTCGAAGCCAACTTACGACGATTCTTCCTCTAAATTCTATCGCGGCAGCGTGGACTGTCATTGGCGTCGTGCATGTACGTACAAAGAGACACGGAAGCCAACAGTTTCGAAGCGTCAGGGAAATTCTGCCTACGAAAAGCCGTGGCTCCTCTGTCTGTCCCCTTGGACAAAAGGACCGGAAACACCCTGACCAGCTCACTATCCTCAACGTCGAGGGGACAAAAAAGGCTATATCCGCCCATATGAAGGAACGGATACGTCGTCTCGGCCACCCATGAGTAGATGTCGGTACGTTCAAAATATTCACGGAAAAGCCAAGCGAAGGACAATCCGACATCCGCCAACGGTTTTGGTCCGAAAACCGCCCTCTGATTGTCATAGGTGGCATCCTCGATCTTGAACGTCACCCAACGCACGCCAGCGTGATGGGTATCATCTCCGGCAGCCAGACACAGACTCGCTGTAGCCGAAAGCAATCCCAACTCGATGTCAAGCTGGTCGCCATAAGTCCGCCTGATTCTGTCCAGGTGACGATTAAAGGTAAGAAGTACCCCCTCATGTCCCTCTCCCCAACGAATTTCCAGCGAACGGAAAGAGAACGGACCGTCGGGCCACTCCGGAGCCGTATCGGCCAACGCACAGATGACCTCTTCTTCAATTCGCCAGCCTTCTTCCTTATTGGCCAGACGCAACCTACTTAATGTCTCCTCGACCGACAATTTAAAAACATTGTGTCGAGAGAGGGCATCTCGCATAACCAATGCGAGCTCGGGATGTCTGATTACCTCAAGAAGCGTTTCTATAAAGAAATCTGCTTCATCTAGAACTCCAGCTAAGGCTGTCCATACCCCCAACGGTGCACTTTTCGTTTCTTTCACGGTCTTCTCCTTTTTTTGCCTATCGTTAAGGCATTGTCCAAAGAACGGTCCAACCTAATCACCAAAAATCGGACACGTCAACAGTCTCGTCCGATACGCCCTAAACTTGACCGAAGCAAAAGACAAAAATACTGACCAATCGTTTCCGTGGTAAAATGCCCAAGTAACCTGAAAGATCGTATGTCCGACCGAACCAAACCAACCATCCATCTTGCGGCCGACCATGCCGCCTATGAACTAAAGGAGGAGCTGAAAAGATACCTGATTCGGGCCGGATACCGGGTCGTCGACCAGGGGGCGTTCGAGCTGTCCCCGACCGACGACTATCCCGACTTCATCCTGCCGGCGGCCGAGGCGGTCGCCAAGTCACGCGGACGGGCGGTCGCCGTGGTCATGGGCGGCAGCGGAATCGGCGAATGCATCGCCGCCAATAAGGTGCCGGGAGTCAGGGCCGCGTTGGTCTACGACGACTACACGGCCAAGATGTCCCGCCTGCACAACGACGCCAACGTTCTCTGCCTAGGCGCTAGAACTCCGAGCGGCGCGCCGGCAGCGGCAAAGAAGATAGTCGGCACCTGGCTCCGGACCGCCTTTACCGGTGACGCGCGCCATCGCCGACGACTGAAAAAGATCGCCGACTATGAAAAAAGGGCGGTCTGACGCGACCAAGCCGACCCTCCGAACAGCAGCCAATGGAAATCTGCCCATCCATACTCGCCGCCTCCCAAGATGAGTTCGCCCGCAAGGTTGAACGTGTTCGCTGTTTGGGTCTCACAATCCATGTCGACTTGACGGACGGGATATTCGTGCCGCAGAGAAGCTGGGCCGATCCCCTGCTGGTCGAGGAATGTGCCGACGGACTGAAGTACGGAGCGCACCTGATGGTCGACGATCCGGAACACGAAGTGCCAATCTGGCTTGTCTCCGGAGCAGAACGTGTCTATTTCCACGCCGAATCGACGCACCGTCAGGACCTGATCATCAGAACGGTGAACGATCCGCACCGAATCGGCCTGGCGCTCAACCCGCGCACTCCGGTCTCGGACATCGCACCGTTCCTGGACCATATCGCCTCGGTCCTGGTCATGTCGGTGGAACCGGGACGGAGCGGCCAGGACTTCCAGCCCGATATCCTGCGCAAGATCAGGACGATTCGCGGTCTCTGCCCCGACATGCACATCATGGTCGACGGTGGCATCAAGCTGCACAACATCGCCGACGTGGCCGCGGCCGGCGCCGATGCCGTCGCTGTCGGCAGTGCCCTTACCGACTCGCCCGATCCGGTCCGGTCGCTCAAAGAGCTGAACGCTGCCCTACAAACCACCAGGCAGCCGAACTAGGCGACGATGAAAAAGCCCGAAAAGCGGAGCTTTTTTATTTTCACCTATGCTGAAACGAAATGTCGACCAAAAAAGGGTTGAGTCTTGATCCAAAAAATGCTATAATTTAGTGAAGAAATCGACTTTTTGGCTTTATGAACCACACCCACAACGAATCGAGCGGTGAAATGGAGATCCTGGCCGTACGGATCCGCCAGGACATAATAAAAATGATCCATGCCGCCGGATCGGGACATCCGGCCGGCTCCCTCGGCATGACCGATGTCATGGTTGCCCTCTACTTCCGCATCCTGCGTCACGACCCGAAGAATCCGGACTGGCCCGAACGTGACCGTTTCCTGCTGTCGAACGGACACATCTGTCCGGCCCGCTATGTCACCATGGCCAGAGCCGGCTACTTTCCGCCCGACGAACTGCTGACCCTGCGCGACTTCGGATCGAGACTGCAAGGACATCCGGAACGGCTGCGCCTGCCCGGATTGGAGTCGACCTCTGGTCCGCTCGGGGCCGGACTGGCCCAAGGGGCCGGACTGGCCTACGCCGCCAGGATGGACGGGCAGGACTGGCGCACCTACGTACTGACCTCGGACGGCGAGCATGGTGCCGGACTTCATTGGGAAGCGGTGCTGTTCGCCGGCAAGAATCGGCTGACGAACCTGACCTGCATCGTAGACCGCAACGGCATCCAGATCGACGGACCGACCGAGGAGGTCATGCCGCTCGAGCCGCTCAGGGAAAAATATCTGGCCTTCAACTGGAACGTGATAGAAATCGACGGCAACGACATCGGTCATGTGGTCGAGGCGACGGAGCTGGCCAAGTCGACCGAAGACAGGCCGACCTGCATCATCGCCAAAAACGTCCCGGGGCGCGGCGTCAGCTTCATGGAGAACGACCATCGATGGCACGGTCAAGCGCCCAACGACGAAGAGACCGAACAGGCTCTGGCCGAATTGCAGGAGACGGAACGAGAACTGACCATGAACGTAGACTGAGCCCTATGACAAAACAGAACCTGAAACTTAACGGCCCGGACGAGCAGAAGAAACTGCTGGCCGCCACGCGCGACGGCTTCGGACAAGGTTTGGTCGAGGCGGCCGAGTCGGATGAGCGACTTATCGGCATCTGCGCCGACCTGACCGAGTCGCTGAAGATGACGGAGTTCGAGCGGCGATTTCCCAAACGCTTCGTCCGCATTGGCGTCTCCGAACAGCTGCTCGTGGCCCTGGGAGCCGGTTTCGCCCTGGCCGGCAAGATTCCGTTCGTCGCCTCGTTCGCCGCCTTCTCCCCAGGCCGGTCCTGGGAGCAGATCCGGACCAACGTCTGCCTGAACGGAGTAAATCTGAAAGTGGTCGGTGGCCACGCCGGACTGTCGGTCGGTGCCGATGGCGCCACACATCAGGCGCTCGAGGACATCGCTCTCATGCGCTGCCTGCCGAACATGACCGTGATCGTGCCCTGCGATTCCGAACAGGCCCGACGGGCCACCCTGGCCCTGGCGGAGCTCGACGGGTCGGCCTACCTACGTCTGGGTCGGGCCAAGACGCCGACGCTGACCTCCGCCGACACGCCGTTCGAGATCGGCCGCATCCAGACCTTCCGTGACGGGGACGATACGGCGATCGTGGCCTGCGGACTGATGGTCGGCAAGTCGCTGCAGGCGGCGGAGGAGTTGGCTGCCGAGGACGGAATCGAGTGTTCGGTCCTAAACTGCCACACGATCAAACCGCTGGACGACGAAGCGGTGCTTTCGGCGGCCGAAAAATGCGGCGCCATGGTCACGGCCGAGGAGCATCAGATTGCCGGAGGTCTGGGCTCGACCGTCTCCGAACTGCTCGCCCAAAACATGCCCGTACCGATCGAGTTCGTCGGCGTACATGATCGCTTCGGACAGTCCGGCGAGTCGGAGGAGCTCCTGACTGAGTACGGACTGACGGTCAACGACATCAAGTCTGCCGTCCGCCGCGCAATACGGCGCAAAAAGTAAATACAGCCTGAACCTAACCACCGAATCATGCTTACCACGCTCAAGAAGATACTGTCCCGAGCCGAACGCGGCGGCTACGCGGTCGGTGCCTTCAACGTCAACAATCTCGAGATACTGCAGGCCGTGATCGAGACGGCAGTCGAGGAAAGATCCCCGGTAATCATCCAGACCAGCGAGGGTGCAATCGAATACGCCGGCCTGGATTACCTGGTGGCCATGGTCAGACTGGCAGCCAAGTCGCCGGTACCCGTCGTCCTGCACCTAGACCACGGCAAGGACCTAAAGCTGATCAAGCGGGCGATCGCGGCCGGCTACACGTCCGTAATGTACGACGGCTCACTTCTCCCCTACAGGCAGAACGTCGCCGACACGCGCCGAGTCGTGAGCTGGGCCAAACTTAATGGAATCTCGGTCGAGGCGGAGATCGGCGCCATCAAGGGTATCGAGGACCTGGTTACGGTCGACGAAAAGCGGGCCTTCTTCACCGACCCGGAGGAGGCCCAGCGCTTCGCCAAGGAGACCGGCTGCGACGCACTGGCCGTCTCGGTCGGCACGGCGCACGGTGCCTACAAGTTCAAGAGGGAGGCCAAGCTCGACATCGCCCGGCTCAAAAAGATCGACCAGCTGGTGCGGGTTCCGCTCGTACTCCACGGCGCTTCGGAGATAGACCAGGAGCTGGTCAGGGAATCGAGGGAGTATTGCGAGAGACTCGGCGACTGCGGCCGGCTCAAGGGCGCCAAGGGCGTACCGGACGGCGAGATTCGGCGGGCCATCAAGGCCGGCGTCCGCAAAATCAACATCGACTCCGACCTGCGTCTGGCCTTCACTGTGGGACTGCGGCAGGCGCTCACAAAAATGACCGACGAGATCGACCCGAGAAAGCTGCTCGCCCCGTCCAAGGAGCTGATGAAGGCTACGGTCCGCGACCGGATGCGGGTCTTCGGCTGCAGCGGCAAGGCCTAACGCGATACGAACAACATGCCGAATTCAGCCAGTCATCAGACCGAACAGAAATCCATCTTCGACTACATCAGGAGTCAAAAGTGGATGCTGGGTGTCAGGTCCGACAGCTCGCTCTTCTTTTATACGGCCAAAACCGACGGCTACCGAAAGCACATCGGACCGGACTGGAGCGGATGCTTCGCCGAATCGATGCTGGTGCCGATCGACGATCGAACGGTACGGGTCATCAATCTGGAGCAGGCCAAAAGATTCCATGCGGTCTCCGAGGGCAAGGTTACCAAAGATCCAAATCTGCTCTCCGAGCACGTCGACCGAAGCGACCGGCTTTATGAGCAGATGACAGCGGCCGGCGCGCGATTGGTCGAGACCATCGGTCGTGACGACCGAGAAAAAGCGACTGTAATCTTCAAGGAGCTGATCGATTTGTACAGAGAAGCTGGCGCGGAGTTCGTGCTGATATTTTCCCTCGGACTCAAGCTGTCTGAACGGGCTGATCCGAAACCCGAGGCCCGACTGTCACTGCAGCGACACGACGTCTGGCGCAATTCTGTGGCGTTCAAGGAAGAGTCGCTGGGCGATAACCTGTACCGTTTTTTCAAATACATACTTCGAGGGCGAACCGACCTGAAGCCGACCGAGCTATTGGGCTTCCTGACCGTCAACGAGGCCATATCCTGGCTGGAAGGAAGGATGACCGACCGGCTGATGACCGAAACGGTCAGAGACCGGAGCGAACATGGCTACGTCTTTCTGGATCTTAAAGAAAAGTCAGAAACGGTCTTGGACGGCAACGATCCGACGACCAAGGAGATTATCACCTACTTCACGACCCAGGCCCACGAATCGGATAGCCAAGAAAATAAAGCCGAACTGTCCGGACAGGTTGCCTATGGCACATCCGGCAGCGTCACCGGAGAGATAATCGTAGTCAAAAGCAAGGCCGATCTCGACCGGATCGGAAACAGGGCCGACGACAAGATCATGGTCGCCGAGCAGACCACGCCTCACTACATCCCCTACCTCGGACGAGTCAGGGCCATCGTCACCGACGAGGGTGGACTGACCTGCCATGCGGCCATAGTCGCCCGCGAGATGAAGAAGCCGTGTGTGGTCGGTACCAGGATAGCGACCCGGGTCTTGCGAAACGGCGACCTGGTGGAGATACTGCTGAAAAGCGGCATCATACGAATCATCGAACGTGCTGAGGACCGGCCAAAAAACTAACTGCTAACCCGCAGCCAACATGCAGATCGACTTCCCGCCGGAGGAACATGCCTCCATCCAGCAGCAACTGAACCATTTCGGATTCGCCTATACGACCCGCATCTCGGACGAGGCCAAAAAGTACAAGGTCGGCTACGTACTCGATACCCCGTTCGACCGCCGGGTCAGGGTGTCGCAGATCGATACCTTCCGCGACATCAGCGAACATCCTCACCTGAACGAACTGACGGACGACTGGATCAAGAAAATATCGTCTTTCGGAGAATATGCCGTCATCCGGCTCGACCTAATCTGACTCCCATGTTCGATGTAATCACAATCGGCTCCGCAACCTACGACGTGTTCATCAGGAGCGCCTCACTGGAGGCGAGCGAACCAAAAACCGAAACCTGTCTGCCGATAGGCGCAAAGATAGACATCGACGAGCTGGCGTTCGGTACCGGTGGAGGGGCGACCAATGCCGCGGCTACGCTGTCACGCTTAGGTCTCGATGTGGCGACGATCTGTTCGGTCGGTCGTGACGTGCATGGACAGGAGATCGTCAGCACTCTTAGGGCAGACGACGTCTCGGTCAAGTTCGTGCAGCAGACGGAAGACGACCTGACCGGCTACTCGGTAATCATTCTGGCCGGTAGTGGTGAGCGAACCGTCCTGGTGCACCGAGGTGCAGCCGGCAAGATCGACGCCGACCGGATTCCCTGGCCAAAACTGGGGGCCAAGTGGTTCTATATCACGTCGCTGGGCGGCGACCTAGACCTGCTGAAACGGATCATCGACCGGGCTGAGGTCGTGGATGCCAAAGTTTCCTTCAATCCTGGCAACACCGAATTAAAGTCCGGTTTTGCTGAACTCGAGCCGCTGCTGAGACGGATCGACATCTTGAACCTCAATCGCGAAGAAGCGGCGGAACTGGCCGGACTGGACCGGACCGACCTGTCCGGGATTGTGGCCAAGCTGAGAAATCTGCCGAAGATGACACTGCTTGTGACCGACGGACTGGGTGGAGCCTACGCCACGGAAGGTGCAGACAGCTGGCACTGCGAGATTGTGGACGTACCACGGATCAACACCACCGGCGCCGGCGATGCCTTCGGTTCCGGTTTCGTCGCCGGACTCATGCGGCTTAACGGGGTACGGACGGCGCTCGCGGTCGGCATGCTGAACGCCGCCGGACTGGTGCAGCAGACCGGAGCCAAACGCGGGCTGCTGGAAAAATTTCCCACAAAAGACGAAATTGCCCAAGTCGTCATCAAGCCCTGGAACTAAGGTATCCTAATACGGCGTCAGGTCGACGGTCCAAATAGAAATCAGACCAAGTACACGAAACCCCGGATTTAAACCGGGGTTTTTGACTCACCAAAATATCTAATGACTTGTCTCGACTCAAGACAAAGGATCAAACAGTTTCCTCAGTTCAGCCATCTTATCCGGGTCCAACTTGGCCTCATACAGTCTTGGAGCGATCTCCTTCTCGCCGAAACGTTCGGACAGTCCTATCTCGACGAATTCATCGAACGATACCGGTTTTAGTTCGATGCGCTCCCCGGCGTCCAATGACATATCGGCAACCTGCTTCAGGCCCTTGGCTATAAAGACAAAGACAGTCCAATCAATTTTACTGATCGGTTGTTGGGCGTCCCATAGATGGAATCTACTGGCCTCATATCCGCTTTCTTCCAGCAACTCTCTTTTGGCTGCCTCCAATATCCCCTCTCCCTCGTCGACCCGACCGCCGGTGGCCCCGATGAACGGTTCCTTGCCCGGTTGTTCCTGTTCGGTTAGAACGATCCGACCGTCGTCTAAAACGGGAAACACGACGACTGTATCTGGTCGCTTCAACTTTTCGAAGGTTGTTTTGGTGCCGTCAAAAAGTTCCTGCTCCCACTGATACACGTCAAAAACCACTCCTCTAAAGACACGTCTGGCATCATCTGGAATCGGCTGTTTAGATTTTGGACGTTCGATTTGCATATCAACTAGGCGTCGGCGAAATTTGAACCGTCGAGGAAATTTTTTATCTGTCTGACATGCGGCGGAAAAAGCTCCGACGGCAGTTCGTTAAGACCGAACCATCTCCACTCATCGCATCGGTCTGGCTCCTTCAGTGCGGGCTCGCCTTCGATGCCTTGAGCGATGAATCCGACCTGTAGGCGGTTCTGACCGCTGCTCCTGTCATTGACGATGTTGGAAAACTCAAGGCTGTCCGCGCTCAAACCGGTCTCTTCCGCCAATTCCCGTACGGCCGCATCTTTCATTCCTTCTCCCGGCTCAAGATGACCGTCTGGCAGTCCCCAAGTACCGGCACCGTAACTATTCTTCCTTTTCCCCAGCAGAAGCCGACCTTCCCTTGCCGCAAGGATATTGACGCCGACATAAAAAGCTTGATATGTATCCTGCATGGGATATCCTGAACATTAATGCCCTATCGTCGGTCTAGCTCTACCTATAGAAGACAGGCCTAATCGAGTGATGTGGTGGACCCGAGGAGATTCGAACTCCTGACCTCCGCCTTGCAAAGGCGTTGCTCTACCAGCTGAGCTACGGGCCCATAAGACCGGAAGGAGTATACTGGGCTGAGTGACTTAAATCAAGACGTAATAATCAGTCTATCTATGGAAGGACTTAACTCCGGGAGAGGACACAACTTTAGAGAAACCGGCCGAACGTTCGAGTTTCAAATGCTCGGACAGATTGACGTAGACGACAAAAGATACAAAGAGTTGCTAGCCAGACTTAGCGGCAGCAGCCAGCCAGGTTATCTTGGCCGAAGCCAATCCATAGAGCTGGCTAAAGAGTGCCAACCGGGTGATCCGGAAAATCCGAACAAGCCTTTCCTGAACGACTTACTAATCGAGGTGCAAGACCAGTTTGAGGTCGCTGGTATAGAAGCGACAGTTAGGGCTTACACTGCAGTGGGAACTCCGCTCGACCATCTACACGGAGTCGATGCCTTCATTACGGTGACCGTTGACGGAAGAGAGTTCGTCTGCACGTTAGACATAACGCTGAATCCGGACAAGCAGGCTTCCGGACACAAGGCCGATCTAATCGTCGGCGAGGTGGCCGATCCGAATGTTAATAACCTCCAGCAAAACAAGTACCTGGAGCAAGTCGAAGAGATAGGAAGAAAGATTGTAACCATGTTACTAAAAAAGGTTACCACAAAGCAGAGCCAGGCCGAATTAAGAGAAAGACTGTACGGATTGAACCAGCCGGAAGCCGGGGTTGACCTATAAGCACCAACGTGTTAACCTACCCGCCTACCAGAACTGGAGACAAATAATGAAAATTAGAGGGTATTGTACGGCCTGCGGCAGCCCCGGGGAAGTCAGTAGCCAATTCCTTTGTGAATTGTGCGCTGGGGTAGGACGTACAGTAGTTGTCTGCCGCAAATGCAAGGTACGAAACGAAACGGATAGGCCTACACTGCGACAAATGATCGCCGAGACAGACGAAGATTTAATTCCGGATGACGATTCGTGCGGTGTAACCATAGCCATAGACCGGTGCGGTCGGTGCAAAAAAAATGGTGACACTGAAGAAAACATAATGACGTTCTACGTCATCGGAAACCCGACCGTACAATAATCATGAGACCGAAGCTATACCGGTCTCTTTTTTTAATTTTCGAAAAAAAACGAGTTGTTCATGATTAAAAAGTGCGGCGGAGTTTCTGCGGACGAAAAACTTTTCCGAAATGCATTGTACCAAAAAAGTTTTTAGAAAAAATCGACGACAAAACATTGCATAGGTGAAACGTTGTATGTATACTTTTCGTAAGAGCGCAAAGTTATCACTAACAAGTCACGTACGACAGCTCTTCGCATGTCTCGTAAAAGGAGGAGGTGATAAAAATGCCAATGAAGAAAAAAGTCGTAAAGAAACGAAAGCCGGCAGTGAAGAAAGCCGCCCCGAAGCGGAAGCCCGCCAAGAAGGCAGTGAAGAAAGCCGCCCCGAAGCGTAAGGCCGCTGCAAAGAAGCGGAAGCCCGCCGCCAAGAAGCGGAAGTAGTACATTGGAAAAGGCAAAACGCCCACCATCAGGTGGACGTTTTGTTTTTAAATGAAGACAAACCTACAGAGGAAGGATCGTCTGGGTCACGACTTCGCTGTTCTGAAACACCTTAACCGTACCGTACTGTCCGTCAAAGCCTGGATTGACCAGGACATTTCCGTCGCGCACCCGACTGACACCCTCGGCGACACGTTCGCCTGCCACGACGGCTATCTCAGAAGTCGGCACATCAAGCAACACATCGAACTCAGGCCCTAATTTTTCGAGCAAATCACGGTAGGTTACACCGACGGATTTTGCCGTCTTGCCACGACCGAATGCGTCGGCAACTATCTCCTCGAGCGGAACGATGTGCTTGAAACCCGGAGCCCCATCCGGACGATCGCCGACCTGCCGGTCGGCCAGCGCATGAACCCGACCCAGCACCCCACGAGTCAGCGGCTTACCGCATTTTGGACACCTCCCGCCCAGACGTTCCGTCCGCTCCGGATCGCAGCTGAAGCCGCAGTTGCGGTGGCCGTCGGTATGGTACTTCCCCTCCTCCGGAAAGAACTCGATGGTGTAGACGAACTTGGAGGCATCCCTCTTCCGGATAGGATCCAAAATAGAATCGTAGGACAGGGATTTCAGTTCGAAAACATTAGCCTCACGGGCCAGGTTCCTCAGACCATGAGCGTCGGAATTCGAAACCAAAACCAGACGGTCAAGCGCGGACAATCGCCAGTTCATCGGCGGATCGGAAGACAGGCCGGTCTCGACGGCGTGGATATGCGGCGTCAGCTCGTCGAAGCATTCCTCAAGCGAGTCGAAACCTGACTGCGATCCGAAGATGGAGAACCACGGGGTCCAAGCGTGGGCCGGTATGACCTCGCAGCGCTCGTCGGCTTCGAGAGCCATCTTAACTATCTCCTTGGCGTCCAGTCCCAGGATGGGACGACCGTCGGACTTCAAATTCTTGCCCAAACCCTCCAAACGGCCGACAATCGACTTTATGGCCGCGACGGTCGGTGACAGAACGACCAAATGAAGACGGCGAACACGTCCGCCCTTCTTATAGATGCAGCACAGCTCGGCCGACAGAATAAAGCGCATATCCCGTCTGTCCTTTGCTTGAGGGGACGGATCATAGCTGCCGCTTCCGTCTTCGGGCATGAATTCCTTACGCAGCGAAAAAAGACCGTCTTCGGCCGGCTCAAGTTTGGTCTCGATCTCACTGAGCCAGGCCGGATGGGTGAAGTCCGACGTGGCCAGCACGTCTATTCCCTTGGCTCTGGCCCAGGCCGACATGTTCGACAGCGTCAGATTCTTCGAGCAGGAGCGGGAATACCTAGAGTGGACGTGAAGGTCGACTATAAATCGCATAAGACTTCCGGTGTTCGAGAGGACTTTTCTACATGTGTTCCTCGATCGCCGCTGCCATGGCCATCCGCCGTCTTTCGACCGGCTGCCCCCAGACATGATCGAATACCGAACGCTGCATGGAGGCGATCCGCGGATCGTCGATCAGTATGCCGCTCGGTGAATCATGGTCGTCGACAGAAATCAGGGCCACCTTCTTGCCGTAGACGAAAGAGCAGGAAGCCGGCGGACTGTCGGAAAAGATCGTCCGCTGCTCGTATAATGGCCGAACCTCGGAGTCTTCGCCCACGACCAGTGCCTTGACCCGAATCTCCCTGGCCACCCTCTCCTTCGTAAAGTTGGGAAAGTTCTGGTAGATGAACTGCCTAAGCTGTGCAGTGGTGAAGACACGGCACAATCGGTTGACCGACTCCTCGGAGACCGTGGACAGGATGTCCTTCAGGATGATCTCCACTCCCTTCATCCCTTCGTAGTACTTGACCGCCGGCCGTTCGGTTCCGTCGGAATAGATCGACCTTAGCTCCGGCAGTACCTCGTTAATCCTACGTTTGAGGTCAACCAGTCCCCTCTCCCGCTGCTCGACCACCTCCACTAACTTGTCCGGACTCTCGGCCAAAAAATACTGCTTCTTGTGCCGCTGAAACGAACTGGTGAGGCCGATATCCCCGAGCGTCTTTAGGGCATCCTGAACCGTACTGCGATTAAGACCAGTATCCTGGGAAATCCTCTTAAACGAACTGGCTCCGCTGGACAGCAAGGCCAAATAGACCCTTATCTCCTGATCGCTGAACCCCAACCGACGAAGTATGTGCGGTATTTCCATAACTCCCCTTAAGATATAAGTCCTTCTTGCTATATCTGATCTACAGAGAGGTTACCATGAGGCCGGACCCATAGGCTATAGCTGAATGAGCTGACAAAAAAAGAGATCGAAGATGTAAGATATTCGATCTGAAGCCAAATCTTCCACTACCGTTCAGTATGACCGAAAATCTCGGCTGATCTTCTGGTCAAACCGGACAGTGCCAGTTTGATCTCCGCTCTAACGACCCGTTGCCGAAGACCTTCGATGTCCCTCGGGTCAAGACCGAGGCTGGTTATCACCGATCGGTCACTGGCGACCAAGTCCGCTAAACCGGCGAAAGGTAACGCCGTTGGGATGTCGTCGCAATTCTTCTAGGACTTCGGCCGGCGACACCTTAGCTCCATCGTTAATCATTTCATCCTCCCTAACTTACACTCTCCGAGGCGGTCGGTTGCGATCGGCTTTCTCTCTTGTCACCTCATCTATTCTCGCAAAATACGACCCGTCGGTTGCCCATAACGGTATAGCTTTCGACCCAGTCACTGATCGCGGAAAAATTTCTTCCGCTTCTAGTCTCCTAATCACCCAAATAAAACAGTGTGAGCTAACACTCCGACCCTCCTATCATGTGCCCGAATCAGCTCAGGCAACGAACAAGAATAGCCCAGAGACAAGACAAGGTCAAGGTCGGCGGGCAGCGATACGATCTACCTAAGGTCGATCTTGCCGTCCACGTATGCCAAAATTCCGCTAAAACTAGATGAAAAACAAAAAGTGCGAGGTCCCGGCGGCCACCTACTTTCCCAGGGGTTGGTTTACCCCAAGTATCATCGGCCCAACGTGGCTTAACTTCCGTGTTCGAGATGGGAACGGGTGTGACCCACGAGGAAGTGCCACCGAGACTCCGCACTCTTTTACCACCTATGGGTCCGATCGCCCTAGCGATCTTCAATAGATGTAAATCCTCCAAAGCTTTAGCGAAGGAGGATCTCATTCAATGCAGACGACGTGCAACTTGCAAAAAACATTTCCGTATTTCAGTGGTAAGACACGGACTTCCGCAGGATTCCAATCGTTTATCTGCGGCCATTCAGTCCGTCAGCCGTGTCAGAACTTCGCGACGATGCACTAGCAACGTCTTGTCGTTCTTCCTTGCTGACAAACTGACTATCGCTCAGATAACCCAACCGGAATCCTGAGGAAATCCGTTAGAACAGAATGACTTATTAGTACGGCTCGGCTGAAACCATTGCTGGCCTTACACCTGCCGCCTATCAACCAGGTAGTCTCCCTGGAGTCTATGAAACCTAATCTTGGATGGAGCTTCGCGCTTATATGCTTTCAGCGCTTATCCCCACCGAACGTAGCTACCCAGCAATGCCCTTGGCAGAACAACTGGTACACCAGAGGTTCGTGCTTCTCGGTCCTCTCGTACTAGAGAAGCGTACCCTCAAGTTTCCACGCCCGTAGCGGATAGGAGACCGAACTGTCTCGCGACGTTCTGAACCCAGCTCGCGTACCGCTTTAATAGGCGAACAGCCTAACCCTTGGGACCTTCTCCAGCCCCAGGATGCGATGAGCCGACATCGAGGT
>MNWN01000016.1 GCA_001872545.1 Parcubacteria group bacterium CG1_02_58_44 | reverse complement strand
GGGGAAAGAAATGAGCGGCCATGCGCGCTTCACGAAGGAGACGGGGATCAAGGTGTATTTCGCCCATCCGGCATCGCCATGGCAGCGCGGGACGAACGAGAACACCAACGGGCTCATCCGGCAGTACTTCCCCAGAGGAACGGACTTCAGGACGGTACCGACCCGTGAACTGAAGCGGGTACAGCGCCAGCTCAACGACAGGCCGAGACAGGTACTCGACTATCTCAAACCGGACGAAGTGTTCAACAGGCTCGTTGCGTTAAAAGTCTGAGACTGCCATCCAAAAGATCCCCAAGTTCTTGATACTCCCCAGGATTCTCAAGAGTTGAAAAGAGCGCAAACCACTCCTTTTTCTTTTCTTCGCATTGAGACCAATCCCCTCCTTCGTCCTCAGAAGTTCTGAGTTGCAACGTCTCCTCATCGATTTCCAAGGCGCGGCGAACTAACTCCTCGACGATCTTCGTAGCCATATGAGTTGGTGTTTAGAATGTTTCTTTTAAAGAAACATTGGTCCGAGTTAGCTGATCTATTAAGACGGCTGCACACTATCTACTCCACCACCACCCTAGTCCCAACCTGCGCCCACCAGTAAAGCCGCTCCATGTCGGCGTAGCCGACGTTGACGCAGCCGTGCGAAACGCGGGCCTTGCCGAACAGGTTATGCCAGTAGGCGCCGTGGATGTAATAGCCCAGTCAGGAAGAATTGCGGGTGAACAGCAAATTCCATTTGGTATTGGGCAAGTCGAAACCTGGACCGCCATAGTGTTTGACCGGAATCTTGTCCAAGATCGTGAACTCGCCCCGCGGAGTCGGCATGCCGGGCTTGCCGGTCGAAACCGGAATTGTATCTAGAATCACCCCGCCCAGACTGTATTCGAGCGTCAGTCTCTCGTCATTGACCCTAATCAGCTTCTCCAGCTTTACCGGCTCTGGATTCAGCGGATCGAATCCGGCCGCCACTTCGGTTCCGTCCAAAAAAAAATCCCCGTCCGAGTCTGGGTTCAACAGTCCGGTGCCCAATTTTATCTCCCAGTCGTCGTTCAGGTAGTCCAAGTCCGAATCCACGTCGACCAGACGAAGTCCGTCGGCATGGCGCGGCGAGTAGTCGCCCACCACCTCGAGCCCGTCGGCATAGCCGTCACCGTCGGTGTCCGGATTGAGCCGGTCGGTGAAATAGACCGTTTCCTCCAATCGATCAACCAGTCCATCGCCGTCGGTATCTGGCTCAGTCACAGCCGAGGCCGAAGCCACACCGCCGTTTCCGAACAAGCAGAAAAACAGCACTATCCCGACGCCTATTTTTATTCGAAGATCCATGTTTGTTTTTATTAGGCTAAGTATAGCACTTTTTTGAGGACTTGAAAAGAGCGGAATCGAAATCCGCTCTCCAAATCCCATAACTATGTGCTAACAGCCCACCAAAAAACTGACTTCAGACCACCCGAGGCACGTTAGTGCTGACCAAAGCCAACGCCAGAGCCAACGCATCGGCCGCGTCGTCCGGCTTCGGCATCCGTTCCAGACCTAGAAGAACCTGGACCATCTTCTGCATCTCCGGCTTGTCGGCCCGTCCGTGCCCGCAGACGGCCATCTTAACCTCGGCCGGACTGAACTCGACGCACGGAACTTCCTGCTGACTCAGACACAGAAGGATCACCCCACGGGCCTCGGCCACCGGAATCGCGGTCTTGGCATTCTTGGAAAAAAACAGTCGCTCGACGGCCGCCTTGGACGGACGAAACTCCTCGATCAACCGTACCAGCCCATCATGGATATCCTTCAGTCGCTCACCGGTCGGCGCACCGGCCGCGGTCCGCAGGCTGCCGTAGGCCAGACAGCGGTCATGTCCACGAAAACGCGATATCAAACCGTAACCCATATCCGCATAACCCGGATCTATGCCGAGGATGATCTGTTCTGCACTTTCCATGCCTACAGCTCGACGTTAGAATAGATCTCCGAAACATCCTCGTCGTCATCAAGCGCCTCGAACAGGCTCTCGATCTGTCCGCGGATCGACGGTTCGACCTCGACCGGTTCCTTGGCCTCCCATTCCAGCCCGACCTCGAACGCGTCGAGGTCGATCGCCGCCGCAGCCTGACGAACGGACATCAACGAGTCCGGCTGGCAGGTTAGGGTCTGCATCCCGTCTTCCGCTACGATGTCGTCCGTGCCCGCCCCGATCAGTGCCAACTGCTCATCGTCGGACAGTCCGGACTTGCCTCGAGCCCTGACCACTCCCCGACGCACGAACATCCACTGCACCGAACCGCTGCCGCTCAGGTTCCCGCCGTTTTTGCCGAAGACATGCTTGAGACTGGAGCTGGTACGGTTCCGGTTGTCGGTCAGGGCCTCGACCAGCACGGCCACTCCGCCCGGACCGAATCCCTCATAGAGCACCTCCTCGATGACGCCGCCGGCGATCTCCCCCGTACCGCGCTTTATCGCCTGATCGACCTTGTCTTTGGTCATGTTGGCGGCCAATGCCTTGTCGATCGCCGTACGCAGGGAAAAGTTGAATTCCGGATCGCCGCCATTGCGAGCGGCCACTGTGATGTTCTTGGACAGTTTGGTAAACAACGCCGCGCGCCTCAGATCAGCGGCACCTTTGCGGTGTTTGATGTTCGCCCATTTCGAGTGTCCTGACATAAAAGAAAAATCGCTAGGTTGACCTATATACTGCACTCTATCATCAACGAACGGTTGCCTCAACGGACGAGATTCTGCGCCCGTGCCAGCAACCACATAAGCAAAACTCCGCCAGATGGCGGAGCTCTGCTGCGGTAAGCCGAAAGTCGGACTACTCTTCGGACTGTTCCGGTTCGACGGTTGGAGCCTCTTCCTTTAGGCACTTCTTGCTATCATCAGCTGCCTCGTCAGAGACCGCCGCCGCCGGCACCGGCCAACTGCCGTCTTCAGGGTAGATAGTGACCGGATCCAGCCCCGTACCGGCCGGAATCAGCCGGCCGATGATGATGTTCTCCTTAAGACCCTCGAGAGGATCGACCTTGCCGGTGACTGCCGCATTGATCAGCACCCGAGCCGTCTCCTGGAAGGAGGCAGACGACAGGAAGCTTTGGGTGGAAAGCGAAATCTTGGTGATGCCCAGGAACAGCTCCTGTGCCTTGGCGACCTGACCGCCGCTCTCCTTGACCTTGGCGTTCTCGATCATGAACTGCGCCTTCTCGATGATCTCTCCGGGCAGCAGGTCGGTGTCTCCGGCATCGCTGACGTTAACGCGGGAGAACATCTGTCGGACGATGATCTCGATGTGCTTGTCGTTGAGCTTCTGGCCCTGCGACGTGTAGATGGCCTGCACGTTCTTGAGGACATACTTCTGTACGGCCTCCTTGCCGCGGAGCTTGTAGAGCAGCTGAAGGTCGAGATGCCCGTCAGTGATGGGCTGGCCGGCCTCCACCTGGTCGCCGGTCCGGACGTAAATCACGTAACCCGGAGGAATGATGTAGTCCTTGTCCTTCTCGATATCACGAACGACCTTGACGCTCTTCTTGTTGATCTTGGCGTTGCCCGAACGTTCGGAAATAATTTCGGTGCCGTCCTTGCGCCTGATGAGCAGCTGGCCTTCCTTGACCTTGGCGCCTTCCTCGACCAGCACTTCCTCGTCCCGGTTCAGCTTGTAGGTCTCGCCGTCCTTGTCCTGATAGCGGATCCGGACGATCTTGTGTCCGACGAACGGTGCGAGCAGCTTCTGACCCTCGATCATGTGCCGTTCGATCTCCTCGACTGTCGCCTGACCCGAAACCTCGGTCATGAAGGCCCGACGCTTGGGAGGACGCGCCTCGAACAGCTCCTCGACGCGCGGTAGACCCTGAGTGATGTCCGAACCGGCCACGCCTCCGCTATGGAAGGTGCGCATGGTGAGCTGGGTTCCCGGTTCTCCGATCGACTGGGCGGCCATGATGCCGACCGGAACGCCGATCTTGACCGGCTGATTGTAGGCCAAGTCGTAGCCGTAGCACTTCTTGCAGATGCCCTTGGGCAGATGGCACTCGAGCACCGAACGAACATGCACCTGTTCGAGGTCCAGCGGGGTCAGGTTACGGGCTATCTCCTCTGTCACCAATTCGCCCTTCTTTATAATGACCTTACCGCTCTTCGGATCCTTGATCTCTTCCAGCAGGTACCGACCCAGGATGCGCCCGACCACAGTCTGACCCATTTCGTCGCTCTCCTTCCTGGTAATCAGATTGCCCTTGGTGTCACCGCAGTCCTCCTCGCGAATAACCACTTCCTGCGACACGTCCACCAAACGGCGGGTTAGATAGCCGGCATTGGCAGTACGCAAGGCCGTGTCAGATGAACCTTTACGTGCGCCATGCGTCGAAATGAAATACTCCAGCACGTCGAACCCCTCCTTGAAGTTGGCTTTGACAGGCAGTTCGATAATCTCACCGGACGGACTGGCCACCAGACCCTTTATGCCGATAATCTGCGTGAGTTGACCCCACGAACCGCGCGCGCCCGACTCGATCATCGAGGAGGTCGGACCGTCCTTCGGCAGGTTCTCTTTGGCCAGCTTGGTGACGCGATCCTTAATGTTGGACCAGACGTCGATGATCTTGGAATGACGCTCCGACTTGGTCAGCAGACCCTCCTGATACTGTTCCTCGACTTCTTCGATGGCCTTATCCCCCTCCTCGATGAGGAGATGCTTCGACGGGATAGCCGGCAGGTCAGCCATGCCCCACGAATAGCCGGAAACGGTGATGTAGTGGTAGCCGATGTTCTTCAGGTCGTCGACCAGCTCTACGGTCCGTTCCTGTCCGCATTTCTCCAGGCACTCGCGCACGATCTCGCCGACCTGCTTGGCGTCAAGCTGCCGGTTGACGTAGCCGAAGTGCTCCGGAATGACCCGATTCAGGATGATGCGTCCGACATTTGTCTCGACTGGCTTCTCACCCGGCTGCAACCGAACAGAAATCAATTCGCGTATCTCAATCTTGCGCAGACGATAGGCCAGAACAGCCTCCTTCGGGTTACTGAACAGACGCGGTGTCTCCCGTCCTCCTTGAGGCGGTATGGTCGAGGTCATGTAGTAGATGCCCCAAGCCACATCCTTGTCCGGACGTATGATCGGCGCGCCGGTGGCAGGCTTGAGCAGGTTGTGGGTGGCCATCATCCGCTCGCGGGCCTCCTTTTTCGCCTCCTCGGTAAGCGGCACGTGAACCGCCATCTGGTCACCGTCGAAGTCCGCGTTGAAGGACGGACAGACCATCGGATGAATCTGGATGGCCTTGCCCTCGATCAGCTTGGGCTGGAAAGCCTGAATGCCCAAGCGATGCAGCGTCGGGGCGCGGTTCAGCAGGACTAGGGAATCGCTGGTGATCTCCTCGAGAATGTCCCAGACCTCCGGATGATCAGACTCGATGTAGCGGTTGGCGCTCCGGATGTTGTGGCAATAGCTGCGCTTGATCAGCTGCGAAATGACGAACGGCTTGAACAGCTCCAGGGCCATCATCTTCGGCAGACCGCATTGGTTCAGCTTCAATGTCGGACCTACCACGATGACCGAACGGCCCGAGTAGTCGATGCGCTTGCCTAGAAGATTCTGGCGGAAACGACCCTGCTTGCCCTTCAGCATGTCAGCCAGCGACTTGAGCTGGCGTTTCTTGCCGGTGGCCGCAACCACAGTCTTGGCCTGGCGAGCGGAGTTGTCGAACAAGGCGTCGACCGCTTCCTGCATCATGCGCTTCTCGTTCCTGGTGATGACCTCCGGCGCGTTAAGGTCCATCAGCTTCTTCAGCCGGTTGTTCCGGTTGATGACCCGACGATAGAGATCGTTGAGGTCTGAAGCGGCAAAACGTCCGCCGTCGAGCGGGACCATCGGCCGAAGGTCCGGCGGAATGACCGGAACCGCAACCATGACCATCCATTCGGGCTTGATGCCGTTAGTCCTAAGTGCCTTCAGCAGCTTGACCCGACGGACCAGCTTGTCGTAGCGGGCACCGACCATCACGTCGAGCATCTCGTCCTCCAGCTCCGCAATCTTGACGTCGATGTCGGTCTTTTCGAGCAGATAACGAATGGCCTCGGCGCCGATTCCGGCGTCGAAGATATGGCCGTACTTCAGAGACCAGTCCTGATAGACGCTCTCGGAAATGATCCGGTTTACCACGATCTCCTTGAGCTCCTTCTCGACCGTACGGAAATCCTCGTCCAAATCCTTCAGTTTCTGGGTCTTGAGGTCGAACGCCTCGGCCAGAAGCTTCTCCTGACCGGATTTACCGTCGACATTGCCTACGGCTTCGTCGGCGATCCGTTTGTATTCGCCCTCGATCTGCTTCTTCTTGGACTTGTACTCCTCCTTCACCTGCTCCAGCGTCTCAGCCTTGGCATCCTCACGGACCGCAGTGACGATGAAGTTGGCGAAATAGATGACCTTTTCCAGATTCTGCACCGACAGGTCGAGGACCAGTCCGATCTTCGACGGCACGCCGCGCAGGAACCAAATATGCGTAACCGGAGCCGACAGCTCGATGTGCCCCATGCGCTCGCGGCGCACCAACGAGTGGGTCACCTCTACGCCGCACTTGTCGCAGATGATGCCCTTGTAGCGTACCTTCTTGTACTTGCCGCAATAGCACTCCCAGTCCTTCGACGGACCGAAGATCTCTTCGGCGAAAAGACCGCCTTTCTCCGGCTTCTGGGTGCGGTAGTTTATGGTCTCAGGATTGGAGACTTCGCCGTAAGACCAGCCACGAATGACTTCCGGCGACGCCAACTTGAGGCGTACGGCGTCGAAGTCCTGAATCTTGAACTGCTCTGCTATGGGGTTCATATGATTCTGCAATGACTCAGGATTAGTCCTCGTACTCTTCACGATGTCCTCCGGCGGAGGATCGTCTCTTCGACTCGGCATCGGCCGACCTGCCCGACGCCACACCGGCTAGCAGCGACGGCATCGTGCCCTGCCGCAGTTCCTCGGCGTCGACACGTCGTCCTCCCTTCATGAGCTCGACGTCGAGCGCCAGTCCCTTCAGCTCGCGAATGAGAACGTTAAACGACTCTGGAATGTTGATCTTCCTGATCGGCTCGCCCTTGATGATCGACTCGTAAGCCTTGGACCTGCCCGGCACGTCGTCTGACTTGATGGTCAGTATCTCCTGCAGGGTATGGGCCGCGCCATAGGCCTCCAAGGCCCAGACCTCCATCTCGCCGAACCTCTGCCCGCCGAACTGAGCCTTGCCTCCAAGCGGCTGCTGGGTAATCAGCGAGTACGGACCGATCGACCTCTGATGAATCTTGTCCTCGACCATGTGGTTCAGCTTGAGCATGTACTTGTAGCCGATGGTGACCTTGTTGTCGAAGGGTACGCCAGTACGTCCGTCGTACAACGTAAGCTGTCCGGTTTCCGGAAAACCGGCCTGTCGGAGCTCCCCACGAATCTGGTCCTCGGTGATGCCGTTCAAGGTCGGAGTGACCACGTGATAGCCCAGGGCGTTGGCCGCTAGGCCCAAATGGGTCTCCAGTATCTGGCCCAGGTTCATGCGCGACACGACACCGAGCGGCGACAGGATGATGTCTACCGAAGTGCCGTCCTCGAGGAAAGGCATGTCCTCGACCGGAACGATCTTGGAGACCACACCCTTGTTGCCGTGCCGACCGGCCATCTTGTCGCCGACCTGAATCTTCCGCAACGTGGCGATCGAGACCTGGATGGACTGGATGACGCCCGGTGAGAGCTTGTCGCCCTGTTCGCGGGAGAATATCTTGATGTCCACTACCTTGCCGTGTCCGCCGTGCTCCAGATAAAGGGAGCTGTCGCGGACGTCACGGGCCTTCTCGCCGAAGATCGCACGCAGCAGCTTCTCCTCCGCGGAAAGCTCGGTCTCGCCCTTAGGCGTGATCTTGCCGACCAGAATGTCGCCCGAGCTGACCTCAGCGCCGATGCGGACAATACCCTCGGTGTCCAGGTTGGACAGCTTCTCCTCGCTGATGTTCGGGATGTCGGAGGTCACCAGCTCCGGACCGAGTTTGGTCTCGCGTACGTCGATCGAGAAGTTCTCTATATGTATGGACGTAAAACGGTCCTTCTGCACCATCCGTTCGGAAATGATGATGGCATCCTCGTAGTTGTAGCCCTCCCAAGAGAGGAAGGCCACCAACAGGTTCTGTCCCAGAGCCAACTCGCCGTGGTCGATGGAGGAACCGTCGGCCAACAGGTCGCCAACCTTGACTTCCTGTCCCAGGTTGACCCTCGGTCTCTGGTTCATGCAGGTCGAGCCGTTTGAACGGACGAACTTGCTCAGGCTGAAGACATCCTCATTCCCGTCCTTGTCGGTGACGACGACACGGTCCGACTGGACCGTCGTTACCTTCCCGTCGCATCTGGAGACCATGACGTGTCCGGAGTCCAGCGCGGCCCGACGTTCCATGCCGGTACCGACGATCGGCGCGTCCGGATTGATGCATGGCACGGCTTGGCGCTGCATGTTCGAGGCCATCAACGCACGGTTGGCGTCGTCGTGCTCGAGGAACGGCACGCAGGAAGTCTGGATGGAAACGATCTGCTTGGAAGAGACATCCATGTAGTCGATCTTGTCTACGTCCTCGACCGACGGCTCGCCGAACTTGCGCACGCTGACGCGCGGCTCGACGAAATAGCCCCGCTCCTTCAGCTTGGTGGTGGCGGCGGTCGTGATTGCCTTCTCCTCGGTGAAGGCATTCAGGTAGACGATCTCATCCGTAGCCCGCGGCTTGACCGGGACTGACTCCAGACCCAGCTTGGCGATGTTCTTGGCGTCGGCGGCCGAAATCTCGCTGCCGTCCTTGACCAGCACCTTCTTCCCGTCGAGAATGTCGCCCCTGGCGATCTCTCCGGCGGCGCTCCGACCGTCATTCTTCGCCTCATGCAAAACCTTGCGGTACGGCGTCTCGATGAAGCCGTACCCGTTGATCCGGGCGTAGCTGGCCAGATGGCCGACCAGTCCGATGTTCGGTCCTTCAGGCGTGGCGATCGGGCAGATGCGTCCGTAGTGGGTCGGATGCACGTCACGTACGTCGAATCCGGCGCGCTCGCGCGAGAGTCCGCCCGGACCCATCGCCGACAGGCGCCGCTTGTGCTCCAGCTCGGCCAGCGGATTGACCTGATCCATGAACTGGGACAGCTGGGAGGACATGAAAAACTCGCGGATCACGCCGATGATCGGCCGGGCGTTGACCAGCTTGGACGGCGACAGTGTCAGGATGTCCATGGTGGACATGCGGTCCTTGATGATGCGCTCCATGCGGGACATGCCGACCCGCAAACGATTCTGCACCAGCTCGCCGGCGGAGCGGACGCGACGATTGCCGAGATGGTCTACGTCGTCCGGTTCCTCCTGGGTGATGTTGAGCCGAATCAGCTCACGAATGATAGTCACCAGATCCTCGCGCCTCAGGATTCGGTTCTCGGGCCGGTCGATATCATCCTGGGTATAGTTCAGTCCGAACCGCTGCGAGAACTTGTAGCGACCGACCTTACCCAAGTCATAGCGGTCGAAATTGAAGAACATCGAGTAGATCAGGGAGCGGGCGTTGTCCACGGTCGCCAAATCGCCTGGTCGGATGCGCTTGTAGACCTCCTTCAGTCCGGTCTCCTCCTCCTTGGCGATGTCCTTGTCGACCGTGCTCTGCATGTAGCTGATGGACGGATGCACGTCGATGTCGGCGAACAGCGCAAGTATCTCCTCGTCGCTGGAGTAGCCGAAAGCGCGCAGCAGTGAACTGACCGCGACCTTCCTCTTGCGGTCGATCTTCACCCAGATGACGTTGTTGGCGTCGGTCTCCATCTCAAGCCAGGCACCGCGGTTCGGGATGATCTTGGCGCCGAAGTACTTGCGGCCACGGACGTTGTCCACGGTGAAGAACACGCCGGCCGAACGGACCAACTGGGAGACGATGACGCGCTCGATGCCGTTGATAACGAAGGTTCCTCGGTCGGTCATCAGCGGAAAATCCCCGAGATATATTTCCTGTTCCTTGGTCTCGGCCGTACGCTTGTTTATCAGGCGGGCGCGTACTCTCAACGGGGCCTCAAAGGTCAGGTTCTTGGCACGGGCCGTCACCTCGTCGAACTTGGGCTCGTCCATGTAGTAATCAAGAAAGTACAGCTCCAAGTCACGACCGATGAAGTCCTTGATCGGGGATATCTCCTCAAACAGCTCCCGTAGGCCGTCGTTGAAAAGCCAGCCGTAGGAGTTCTTCTGAACCTCAATCAGGTCGGGTAGTTCCATCGAGTCCACGATGTTCGTAAACGACTTGCGCTCCCTCGATGCTGGCTTGACGCGTTTGAATCTCATAGGTAGCTGTGAATCGCTTCAGGCACGGGGCGACGAAACCCGATTCCGATGCGTCTTATTTACGACCTCTGTAGGAAACTGCCGAATCACGGTTCCAGTCGTGTCAAGCCCCTCCGATGCTCGATCCGAGCCGTATGGCTGTTTCTCCGTTTTGACTAATAAACAAAAACATCCCCTTGCTATTCGGACGCTATTCGAGCAGCCGGAGCAAGGCGATTGTTGTGATGGCCAAGTTAGGCAGTGATTTCGGCCAACATCACTTATTTACGTATACTAAGGGTAAATTTACCCTTATTACGCCTAATGGCGCGTCGCCGACAAATCTATCAAAAAATTATTTAAAGGTCAAGAGCTAACCTTTGCATCTTGTCAAGAGTTCCAAATATCTTACTAAGATAAGCGATTTTTTAATCATTTCGTCTAAACTTCGACAAGGGTAATAATTTTTGAAAGTCTTAACAGGGCATAAACTTTAAAAAATTACCTTAACCGTTAAAGGTTGTATTTTTTTGCCCTTTCGGATAATACCTCCATTAAAAATGGACCATCAAAAATACCTTTTATCTTTCTTTGAGGACAAGAAAGAAGTATCATTGTTAGATGATGAACGACTTCCCGTATGGCCGCGGCTACAGTCAAGTTAAGTCCATCCGGGCATTAGAGATGGGTCAATGACGTCTTCGTCTCTGATCTATCCCCTTTCCCTGACTTTCAGGGTCCTGCCCTCTCGTCGAATGCATTCGGCATCGGCACCTCTCGGACAGACACTTTCCCAGTAGCTGCGGCCCTATAGCGAGTCGTTTTCGATTTTTGACGAAAAAGTTTCTTGAGTGTCGCCCAATTTGGTATAATCTTTCTCGGAAGGCAGACCTTGCCTGTCAAATTTGTCTATGGCCAGAAGAAACTCCAGACGAAAAGGAAAGGCGTCCCGTCGAAACGACGGACCTACCTTCGAAATGTCCCCAAAAGCCAAGCGTGAACTGGCCGCCGTACTGCTGGTGGTCCTGGCCCTGGTATCAACCTTGGCTTTCTTTCAGATAGCCGGACCGGTCGGTCACCTGCTCAACGTGTCGCTCGGCACGCTTTTCGGTCTGCTGAAATACACTTTCCCGATCGTACTGCTGGTCATTGCGGTCTGTCTGGCCTTTCCCGAACGCTATCCGGTCCGCCGGATAACGGTCGTCAGCATCGGTCTGCTGCTGGTCTCCATCGCCGCACTGATCGACATAATAAGGTCGGCCGGCGAAAACGGCTCTCTTTATATCGAAGAGATCGGTTCGGCTGGCGGTTATCTCGGCCTGATCCTGGCCTACCCACTGGTCGCACTGCTGGGACTATGGGCTGCCGTCATCATCATCGTGGCGGTCATATTGGCTTCCGTGGTCCTGGTCTCCAACCTGTCCCTTCACGAGCTCTGGGAGAAGATCAGATATTCTGACCTGATTCCCTTCAACGACGGCAGCAAGGCAAGCGAGGACGACGACGGAGCGTACGAGAAAGAAGACACGATCGAGGAAGACGAGGAGGTGGGCGAGGAGAACGATGGACTCGACGAATCGGCGGAAAACTCCGTCCATGTCAGCGACTATGACCTAGAGCCGATCCCGAAGCCGAGGAAGCACTACCGCAAGATACCGATTCCCATCGACCTGCTCGAGAACCGCGTCTCCAAACCGACCTCGGGAGACATCCACGGCCGGATGATGACCATCCGCAAGACGCTCGAGAACTTCGGCGTACCGGTCGAGATGGGCGACGTCAGCGTCGGTCCGACCGTAACCCAATTCACCCTGAAGCCGTCCGACGGGGTCAAGCTGGCGCGCATCACCTCGCTCTCGAACGATCTGGCACTGGCTCTGGCTGCGCATCCGATCCGCATCGAGGCTCCGATACCCGGAAAGTCACTGGTCGGCATCGAGGTCCCCAACCATACGGTGGCCACAGTCACCCTGCGTGAGGTCCTGGAGTCGAAGAAGTTCGCCCAACGCAAGTCTCAGCTGACGATCTGTCTGGGCCGTGACGTTGCCGGCAAGGCCTGGATAGCCGACATGTCCAAGATGCCGCATTTGCTGGTCGCCGGCGCCACCGGCTCGGGCAAGACGGTCTGTCTCAACACCATCATCCTGTCGCTCATCTACCAGAACAGCCCGGAGGACCTGAAGCTGCTGCTGATCGATCCGAAACGGGTCGAGCTGCCGGTCTACAACGGCATTCCTCACCTTCTGACGCCGGCCATCACCGAGGTCCCGAAGATCATCAACGCGTTCAAGTGGGCCATCGGCGAGATGGAACGGCGGTTCGACCTGCTTTCCAAGTCAGCCTGTCGCGACATCGGCAGCTACAACGAAAAGAATCCCGGCGACAAGATGCCCTACATCGTGCTGGTTGTCGATGAGCTGGCTGACCTGATGGTGGCCTCGGCCGCCGAAGTCGAGGCAGCCATCATCCGCCTGGCTCAGATGTCCCGGGCGGTCGGCATTCACCTGGTCATCGCCACCCAACGCCCGTCGGTCGACGTCATCACCGGACTTATCAAGGCCAACATCACGTCGCGCATCGCCTTCTCGGTTGCCTCCTCCATGGACTCCCGGACCATCCTCGACACGACCGGAGCGGAGAAGCTGATCGGTCGCGGCGACATGCTTTTCGTGTCGTCCGACCTGTCCAAGCCGAAACGTATCCAGTGCTGCTACGTCGGTGACCGGGACATCAAGCAGGTGGTCGGCTTCATCGTCGAGAAGATGGACGAGCCGGTCGAGTACGTCGACGGCGTGACCGAAAAGAAGGCCGGCGGCGATTCCGGCTTTTACGGAACCGACGATGGTGACGACGAACTCTACGACGAGGCGCGAGCGACCGTGGTCAAGGCGGGCAAGGCTTCGGCCTCCTATCTGCAGCGACGTCTGAAGGTCGGCTACGCACGGGCCGCCCGACTGCTGGACTTGCTCGAGGAGCGGGGTATCAT
Organism: Parcubacteria group bacterium CG1_02_58_44; assembly: GCA_001872545.1. Lineage (GTDB taxonomy): Bacteria > Patescibacteriota > Patescibacteriia > SG8-24 > SG8-24 > UBA1561. The sequence continues at coordinate 15,157 of MNWN01000016.1, read as the reverse complement.
TGGACCCGGAGACGGGGCCAAACCCAGACAGATCCTAGTTCACGGAGTCCTCGACGAGGACGGTACGCACTTCTCCGAGGACGACGATGAATAAAGACGACGCGGGTCACGCTTCGCGCCGACTAAAGACAGCGAATGGAAGGGAGACAGAACAACGGAAACGTACGGGTAGCCCAGATACTCATCGGTGCCAGGGCCGACGAAGGACTGACGCGTTCGGAGGCGGCGACCAAATCCGGCGTGCCCGAAAGGTACATCGCCTTTTTTGAGGGCGACCCGAAGAGCGGCGTGACGGCCGACGTTTTTGCCCGAAACAAGCTGGCCGAATACTGTCGCTTCCTGAGATTCGATCCCGAGACCATGGTCGCGGCCTATCGGAGCGAAAGTCAGTTTCTTCCTTCGGTGCCGGTCGAATTCTCGCCGCGCATGCGTCGCCATCCGCTCACGCACATACCGACCGCCAAACTGCTGGTCACGCCCAACGTGATCCGCACCTCCCTGATCGCCCTGGCCGTCTTCGGTGTCGGCCTTTTCTTTGCGGTCCGAACCTACCATATGGTCGCGCCGCCGATGCTGACGCTGGCCTCGCCCCAGGACGGACTGGTGATCCACGACAAGATGCTGACGATCGAGGGACGGACCGAACGCGAGGTCCAGCTGCTGGTCAACGGCAAGCTGGTCACCATCGACGGCAGCGGAAACTTCACCGACCAGATGGACCTGCGAGACGGACTCAACGTCATCACGGTGACGGCGGCCCGAAGGCACGGCAAGAGCACCGAACTGACTCGCCGGGTTGTCGTCGATCCCCGAGACAGGACGACCGCTGCCCTGGATGGAGCCTCCGAACGGTAGGGCCGACTTGGGCTCTTGCGTCAAACGAACCGATCAGCTAAGCAACAAAGGCCATAACTCTTAAACCACGCACTACTATGGCTCCTAAGAACACCGGGCAGGCCGAGGGCAAGGGCACGGCCGACGATAATAACAAGAACGCACGGTTGCAGGCTGTGGGGGCTGCAATCGAGCAGATCAAGCAAAGATACGGAGACGGATCGATAATGAAGCTCGGCGACGCCAAGCGTACCAATGTGGACGCCATACCGACCGGATGCCTGTCTCTCGACTTGGCGTTGGGCGTCGGCGGAATGCCGCGAGGACGCGTGGTCGAGATCTTCGGCCCGGAAGCGTCGGGCAAGACCACCCTAGCCCAGCACGTCATCGCCGAGATCCAGAAGCTGGGCGGAACCGCCGCCTTCGTGGATGCGGAGCACGCCTTGGACCCGGAATATGCGGCCAAGATCGGCGTCAACATCAACGAGCTGCTGATCTCCCAGCCGGACAACGGCGAGCAGGCGCTCGAGATCACCGAGACGCTGGTCCGCTCCGGCGCGGTCGACGTGGTAGTGATCGACTCAGTGGCGGCCCTGGTGCCCAAGGCCGAAATCGAGGGCGAAATGGGCGACCAGCACATGGGTCTTCAGGCCCGACTGATGAGCCAGGCACTACGAAAACTGACCGGCATCACGGCCAAGACCAATACGGTCGTCATCTTCATCAACCAGATCAGGCACAAGATCGGCATCGTCTTCGGCAACCCGGAGACCACCTCCGGCGGCAACGCTCTCAAGTTCTACTGCTCGGTCCGAGTCGAGGTACGCCGTTCGGCCCAGATCAAGCAGGGCGACAAGATCATCGGCAACCAGGTCAAGGTCAAGATCGTCAAGAACAAAGTCGCCCCGCCGTTCCGTGCCTGCACCTTCGACATCATGTACAACGAGGGCATCTCGATCTCCGGCGACATGCTGGACCAGGGCGTGGAGCAGGGAGTGATCACCAAGTCCGGCAACAGCTACTCCTACAACGAAATTAAGTTGGGGGTCGGACGGGAGACAGCCAAGGCCTTCCTCAAGGCCGATCCGAAGCTGATAGCCAAGCTGAGGAAGGAGATCATGGACAAGGCCCAGGCCGCGGAAAACGCACCGGCGACCAAGGAGAAAGAGAAAGCGCAGACCTAATAAGGCAACAAAAAATCTAACAAGCCAAGCGCCACCAATACGGTGGCGCTTTTGGCCCAAAAAAGGTCATCCGTACCGAACTCGCCGCAGCCGGCTACCAAAAAACTGCCCGGATCAGTCCTGTGGTATTCTTTCGGCATATGCGCCTTACCCATATCATCGCCGTCGTTGCCGTCGCTCTGGCTCTCGGGTCGGGAATATTTACCTGGAAGGTCTGGGGAGGTGAACGCGACATTAGGGCCAGACCTGTCCATTTGGTCGTCCGGCCGGCCGCCGACCGAGAGTCGCCGAAAACCGAACCGTCACCGTCCTACTCGAGCGGAATGGAACCGGCCGAATTCTTCGATAGGGCTTACGAGCAGGCCGACGAGCTGCCACACGTCCCCGCCCGCAGCATCCTGGTGGCGCACCACCTACTGGTCGCTCCAAGAATCGCCGAACTGTTCGAGTCCATCGGAGACGATCGGCTCCGGACCGTCATCATCCTGAGTCCGAACCATTTTTCCGTCGGTGGCAGCTCCGCCCTCTTGAGCCGCGGAACCTGGAACACGCCATACGGCCCGGTCAGTACCGACACCGACGCAATCGACCGGCTGCTCAAGGCGACGGCCGGACTCGATCTCCCTCCGACTGGGCATATCCGACACGACGTCCGTGTCGACGAACGTGCCTTCCCCGGCGAGCACGGTATCGGCTCGATCACTCCGTTCGTGGCGCGCTCGTTCCCGAATGCCCGTATCGTGCCCATCGTGCTTCACGACAGCCTTCCGCTCGAAGGACAGCAGGCGCTCGCCGCCGCCATAGTCGCCTCGATCCCGGACGCGATCGTCGTGGCGAGCATGGACATGTCGCATAACCTTCCCTCATATGCGGCGTCGTTCCATGACGAGATAACTCTGACCGCTCTCGAACGAGGACGCTGCGACGGAACCTGCGGACTCGAGATCGACGCGAACGCAGTCATGGGCGTCCTGTTCGAAGTGAACCGCCTGCGCGGCGAACAGGCCTGGACGGAAACGTACCACGGCAATTCGCTCGGTCTGCTCAATACGACCGATGCGAATTCGTCGGCCTGGCGAGAGAACACCAGCCACATCATCGGACGATTCACCGAGGGACCGCCGGAAGGCGAGAGCCTGGCGAGCATGATTTTCGTCGGCGACGTCATGCTCGATCGCGACATCAGGCTGATGATTGACCGCGACGGGCCCGATGCACCGTGGCAAGAAATGGACCGCTTTCTGTCCGGGACCGATCTGGCGGTCGAAAATCTCGAGGGGGTACTGAGCGACCGCAGCAGCAAGATGACCTACGGGCCGCCGTTCGAGCTGGTCATGAGTCCGGAAGCCGTCGGCGAAGCCGGCTCGCATCTCGATCTCGTCTCGCTGGCGAACAACCACACGCGCGATCTGGGGAGCAGCGGCGAAACGGAAATGCAGAACCGACTCGATGAAATCGGACTCCCCTGGTTCGGCTCTTGGCGCTCGCCGCTGCCGGTCCATCGCGGCGAGATCGACGGATTGGCCTACAGCATCATCGGCTACCATGCCTTCGCTCCGGACGAACTTGAACTACTAGACGTAATCGCGTCGGAAAAGAGAGACGGACGACTCGTTATTGTTATGCCGCACTGGGGCAACGAATATGCGACCACCCATTCGGTCGCTCAACATGCGCTGGCGCAAAAAATGATCGAGGCCGGCGCGGACCTGATCGTCGGTTCGCACCCGCACTTGGTCCAGGACATCGAGCTGGTCGACGGCGTACCGGTCGTCTACTCCCTGGGCAACTTCATCTTCGACCAGTACAACGTGGAGGGCTGGAACCAGCTCGCTCTCGACGTGATGACTGACGGAAAAACCCTGTCCCTGCGCCTGCTGCCGACCTACGGCCGGGGCGGACGACCGACTCCGGTCTCCGACGCGACGGCGGCAGCCATCTTCAAGTCGATCGCCGAACGGTCAGATCCGCAAATTGCGGACCAGTTGCTCAGCGGAAGGCTTGACTGTGTGATAAGATCGTATTGACAGTGACGTCGTCGCTAATGACGTACCTCTAATTAACCAGTCCGATATGCCTTTCGATGATCCGAACGAAAAACAGGTGACCAAACGGCATCTGATGGCCGGCGTAGCTGTCGGCATCTTCCTCTTGCTGGCGATCGGCGGTGCGGCTGTCATTGGCGGCATGACTGCCTCCACCATCAAAGAAAAAACGAAATCCTATGCCCTGCTCGAGGAGCAGCTCCGGCAGGCCAACAGCGAACTGCAGGCGCTGCGCGACGGACAGACGAATCAGGATCCAGGCTCGACTGAATCATCTATCATAACCGAACTGGCCAACGGTCAGACTGAACCGACCTTAGTTTCCTACGGCGGTGATTTGGACATCGACTGGATACCGGTCGACCTCCAAAGAAAATCCGCTCCGCTGCCGTCGTTCAGGGCAGCCCTCGGATATTTTTCCGACGAAAAAACACACACTTCTGACGTAGGCAATGATTCTTTCTACGCCGGAGATTCCTTTCCTTTAGGCCAAGTCCGTGGTGGTGCCTACGACGGCTACGAACTGACCCAACAAACGGTTATCTTCCTCGGGATGGGATCCTCTTTCTATGACTTCTACGTCCTCGTTCCATCCTCTCCGCTCAACCGTCCGATCATCCTAGACTCGTATCCGCCGTACGGTACAGGACTGGGAAGATCTACTGTCACATCTAGCGCTGAATCAGTCCGTAAGTGGATCACGGACGAATTTCCAGAAGGGACGCTGGACATTATCGCCGCCGGAACTGTCTTCGAGACCGAGGCCCGCATCCCCACGCTCGACAACATCGACGTCTTTTCCGACAATCTGGGCAACAGCTTCACGATCGTCAACATACTGAACCGCGAAAATGCCATTTCCATGCCTCTGAATGGCCAGGCCATCCGTCTGACCGGACCCGAGGCCGAAATTGAAGTCCATGAAGGGGAAGACGGATCGTTCTACTACCTGCGCGAGGACGGACTGTCGTTCAGACTAGAGATAGATCTTCCGTTCATGGACAGCCGGAACGAAATGTCTCCCGACCTTGATTTCAGATGGACGGACGGCAGCGAGCAGACAGTCAGAATGACCACCGGTACCCGCGGCGGCTGTGGCTTCTCTCGATTCACTTCCGTCTTCGCTGAAGAAGACCTCAAACCACTAACCAAGGTCGGTGACCTACGCAACGTCACCACCGGCCAGTTTGACGTTCCGGTTTATCGCTCAGAGAACCTTGGTTCAGTGACCTACGCCGACCTCATGGAGACGACTTACCGGACGGAGGAGCAGGAAGCAGCCGGCGACTGGCGCACCGAACGGGACTCCGTGGTCTTCGTGCGCGACGGCCTCGGTCGCTGGATACGCCTCACCAACATCATGATCGGTCCGCAGGGCGAGTGCGGCAAGCCGGTCATCTACCTCTACCCGAAAACCGAGACCGACGTCGACGTGCATCTCGAACCGGCTGGCGGATTCTCCGCGACCGAACCGACCTACAACGACGGCTGGCGCGTCACGGCCAGTCCGAACGGACAACTGATCAACCGCGACAGTGGCGAGTCCTACCCCTACCTTTTCTGGGAAGGGATCGGCGGACTCTATGAAGAGCCGGAAAATTACTGGGTCGTGGCCGAGGAAGACGTGCCCGACTTCCTGCGCGATAAGCTGGCCGAGATCGGTCTTGTCGACCATGAGATTGCTGACTTCACGGAGTTCTGGCTGCCCCGCATGGAAGCTTCGGCCTACTACCGCATCGGCTTCCACGGCACCGAGACGATGGACCGGATCGCTCCTCTCGAGACCACCCCATCGCCGGACAGTGTCCTGCGCATCCTCATGGACTTCACCGAACTCGACGAACCGGAACCTTCGAATCCCCCGACCATCCGACCGTTCGTCCGCCAAGGATTCACCGTCGTCGAATGGGGCGGCGTCCTGCGATAAACTCTCGAGATAATTGGGTTCAAACGAAAAACGTCGCTGTAAAAGGCGGCGTTTTAGGTGAAATCGGTAGCCGGACCTTGACAAAGACGGCTTTTGCCGCTATTCTCCAACGTCGTCGGTCTGACAGCCGACACGCTGGTCTGGAGCTGACCGCCGCATAGTGCGACGGAAGCGTCCCGATCGGCCTCTCGCCGGCGCTGACCCTGAAAAAAAAGGACAGGGAAGCTGCCAAGGAGATAGGTCATGAACGAAAACACCCCCGCCCCCGCCGCCCGCCTCAGTGACGGACCGACCGAGGATTTTATCTTCGGTCACAACAACGGGGTCGTAGCCATGTGGCCCAACCCCAACGGCCGCTTCGCGGCCATAGTCCGACTGGTCGACGATGGCAAAGAACACCAGGCCTGGGTGTTCGCCCGAGTCTCACCCCTCGAAGGGCGAGTAGATGAAAGACGCATTCGCGTCCTTCACGGAAATTGGGCCCAGCTGTTGGAGCTGGAAGGCTGGTTCCAGTCCAGGAAAATCACTTGGACCCACAATGGCTGCGCCGGAACGGGCTTTGTCCCGTTCTCCAACGGGGCCAGCAAGTACTGGCAAGACGAAAACGGGGAGTGGCAGTCCGACTACTCGGACTGTGACTACGCCTGCCGGCAGCAGTGCGACCCCCGCCTGGCGATCGAGGCCTACCTAGATGCCATGGAGGGGAAAGAGACCGTCTAACGCACTCCCCCCACCCCTTTCGACGAACAAGCGCCCCATTGCTTCTCAGTGGGGCGCTTTCTAATTACGAAATTTTTACTGCTGACCAAAATCGAAACTCCCAACAACTCAGGCAGCGCGAGCCGAATCACCAGCCAGTCCGCTGCTCAACCGCTTCACCCGAGCTGTATCCCGCACTCTGATCTCCAAACTGAGCGGCGGTTCGAGGCCGGTCTCTATCAAAAGATCTTTCATGCGGCCGACGAACAGGTCGGCAAGTTCAGCCTCACGCTTCTGCTGCGCCCTAAAGTCTTCTGCTGACTCTGGCCGGAACGACGGATCACTGTAGCTCAACAGATCAAACTCGTCCCAACGCTGCGCTTCGGTAACACCGCACTTACCGATCATCCGAACGGCCTGATCCGGCGTATCGAAAACGCTGGCCAAATACAGTGCCAATACCTTCCGGCCATTTTCGAAATCAAAAACGTTAGTCAGGTACTTCTTCATAAATGATCCGCTTTTTTTCTGGCTTGTACGTTGGCTACGTCGTTCATGACAATCTGCGCCCGCGGCTCGATGTCGGCCCGGTCTAGCTCCCGCTGATTTTTCCCCCGAGACATGAAGTGTCCTATCTCGGCAAATGAACCGTAGACGTACCTCTCCGCACGAACCAAGATATCCTGCGCGCCATAACTTGAAGCCGCACCAACACGTTCCGGACTCTTAAACTCGTCAAAATCATTCTTGTCCGCCCGAACAGGTGTCATTCCGTCGACAAACCGCCGAAACTCCTCAAGTTTGGCCTTCTTCCGCCGACGTTCGCCAATCTTGAAAATCGAAAATGGACCAAAAAAACGCTGTTCCATTTCGGTGACTTGGGCAGCACTCTTCTCGCGCAGAAAAGCCTGATTGTCGTTCTCTACGATCTCACGGTAAGCCCGATCTAATTCCGGATCCTGAGCGATCAATTCCCTTTCCTTGGCCAGCATAGGATCAACCGCCAGTTCTGCTCGCAAAGCTCCCATTTGTCTATTTTCGGCCTGCTTTTTCTTTATTTGATCGACTTCCGGTATAACATCAGATGGTTCAACCGACAAACCATCACTCGATTCTTTAGAGGCTTCAACTGCAACTTCCGATTCGTTGATAATACCCTCTGAAAACGAAGTAAGGCCTTCCGATCTAATCTTACTCATAATCATCTAAATATTTGCCGACCACCTCAACGATGGCCGAGCTCATTCACAGAATACCAAAACTCGAGCCTTGTCGCTCGAGTCTTTGGTACTCAACCTCTTACTGCTGCGCGCGCTCGACGTACTCGCCGGACTCGGTATTCACCACCACCCGGTTGCCCTCCTCGATGAACAGCGGCACCTGAACCTTCATGCCGGTCTCGAGCGTCACTTCCTTAGTGACCCGCCCCTGCGCACTGTCGCCCTTCACCGCCGGCATGGCCTCGACCACCTTGAAGGTCAGCTTCTTGGGCAAGTCGACGGATAGCGGCTGGCCGTCATGCATCAGCACCATGACCTCCTGCCCCTCGGTCAGATAGAGGCCTCGATCTCCCAGGAGTTCCTTCGGGATACAGACCTGCTCATAGCTGCTGCTGTCCATGAAATTGAAGCCCGAGTCGTCGCCATACAGGTACTGCATATTGCTCCGGTCCAGCTCGACCGGATCCACCGACTCGCTGACTTTGAAGGTGTTGTCGAGCGTGCGGCCGGTCTGAACGTTCCTGAGTCTGGTGCGGACGAAGGCACTGCCCTTGCCCGGGTTGACGTGCTGAGCGTCGACCACCTGATGGACCACACCCTTGAACATTATAAACGTGTCCTTCTTCAAAACTGTTGTGTCAGCCATATCCTGCTGGTTAAAGCTCGGCGTTAGTGTCTAATCTCCCTTCCGCTGCCCGAACAGGTCCGCGGCCGGGAAAAAGAAGACGTCCTCGATGGATTTTGCGTCCGTCAGCAACATTACCAGACGGTCCACACCCAAGGCAATTCCGGCGGCGTCGGGCATCCGACCCACTGCCTCGATGAAATCCTCGTCGATCGGGAAGGCGTTCTTGCCTTGGGAAATTCGCTCCTGCCGCTCGTGCTCCAGTCGCCGACGCTGTTCGACCGGATCGTTCAGCTCGGAGAAGGCGTTGCACAGCTCCAGGCCACAGACGTAGGCCTCGAAGCGCTCGGCATAGCGCGGATCCGACGGCTTGAGCCGCGACAGCGAGGCCATCTGATGCGGGTAGTCGTAGAGAATGACCGGCCGGTCCCAGCCCAACTTCGGTTCGATGTCCCTCAGGAAAAGACGGAAGAACAGGTCGTCGAAGGTGTCGCCTTCGCCGGTCTCGCAGCCCCGATCGCGGACCGCCTGAGTAAACCGTTCGACATCGTCGAGCATCTCGCCCAAGTCCAGGTCGGCGTACTTCCTGAAGGCCTCATCGACCGACAGTCGCATCCATGGCGCGGACAGGTCAATCTCCCGACCCTGATACCCGACCGTCGTCCGACCGTAGAGCGACTTGACCAACGACTCGACCAACTGTTCAAGATCCTCCATGATGGCCCGATAGTCGGCTCCGATCCGGTACCACTCGATCATGGTGAACTCGGGGTTGTGAAGGCCGCCCCAAGGCTCACGGTTCCGGTAGCCGCGGGTAATCTCGAAGATGCGTTCGTATCCGGCAGCCAACAGCTTCTTCAGTGAGTACTCGGGTGAGGTGATCAGTCCGACTCCGTTCCGTGTGCCGTCCTGAGCGATAACTTCGGTCACAAACGGATCTAGCTCCGGTTCCATGCCCGGGCTGGCGACCAGAGTCGGAGTCTCGACTTCGAGAAAGCCGATTTCTCGAAAGAAACGGCGAATCCCGAAGACTATCTCCGACCGCCTTTCCATGCGATTACGGAAATCAGAGTCTGCCGCGAATCTCTTCCAGTTCTTTTCCATATGATTCAGGTGGAGGTGGTAGCGGTCTCTTGCGAGATCACCTACAGAAAAAGCCCGCCTAGAGAAGCGAGCTTTTCTGACTGAGCCAATCGCTATCTGGTCGTGAAGGGCAGCAGCGCCATGATCCTCGCCCGCTTGATGGCCGTAGCCAGCTTGCGCTGATGCAACGCGCAGACTCCGCTCCGACGACGCGGAACGATCTTGCCGAAGGACGAAATGTATCGGCGTAGCGTCCCGAGATCCTTGTAGTCTATGGCCTTGGTCCCGTTGATGCAGAACCAGCAATGCCTCTGTCGTGCAATAACATCATCTTTCTTGTGTCTCCGCATAGTCTAAAATGGTATGTCCTCGACGCGTATCTCTTCCTCACCACCGGTGTCCGTACCGACCGGTCGAGCCGTGGCGGTCGCAGTCTGCGTGGCCATGGCCGGTGCCGATCCGGCGCCCGCACGATCCAACATGATCATGTTCTCGGCGACGATCTCGGTCCGGTTGCGCTTGGCCCCGTCCTGGCTCTCCCACTCGCGCGTCTGCAGACGACCCTCGATGTAGACCTTGCGGCCTTTGCCCAGGTACTGACTGCAGATCTCGGCCAGCTTGCCCCAGGCCACGATGTTGTGGAACTCGGCCTTCTCCTGACGCTGGCCGGAAGAGTCGGTCCAGGTGTGGTTGGTGGCGACGCCGAAAGTGGCCACGTTCTGACCGTTCGGAGTGGTCCGCATTTCCGGATCGCGGGTCAGGTTGCCGATTATCATGGCGCGGTTGAGATTCATACGTCTCTGTCTTAGTTAGGTATAGGTCCATTCCGACGGGCATCGGTGTCTCTGCCGCGCCCCGACGGATCAATTCGATGTTTCTGTACGGAGAGGCCGGACTAAAGCACTTCCTCGGTCAGAATCTCGTCCAGCTTCTTGTCCAATTCCTGCATGTTCACGCTCTCCGGCTTGGCGACCGGCTTCGGCGGAACTGCCCGTACCGGAGCTGCCACGTGCTGACGCTCACTCCCCTCCTCGGAACGCCGGTCCTCGACCTCGATCAGGTTCGGCATCTGCGTAATGTGCGGATCGCGCTCGATGATGATATGCCGCATCACCTCGCCCGAGAGCCTGATAGTCTGGTCCATCTTGGCCAGGTCGGCCGGCTCGCTCTCAAAATAGGTGAGAATGTAGACGCCGTTCCGTTGGTTGCTGATCGGATAGGTCAGCCGTCTCTTGCCCAAATTATGCATGTCGGCCAGCTTGGCCCCAGACTCCTCGAGCATGGAGTTCACCTTTTTTATAATACCGTCCATCTCACCTTCCGTATACTTGGAAGGAAGAATGAACATCATCTCGTATTTCTTCATGTTTTGGCCATTCTCGCGGTATTACCGCGGATCCGACCTTGACCGGACCGTGGCAGAAAGGCTTTACTGACGCCTTAAACGGCGTTATCGGGCCAACGTTAGCACGGCCAAATTAAAGATGCAAGGGCCGTAACCCGAATTAATGGCCCGAATCCGGCAGCTAAATAAGCCAAAAAAGTCCGTTGCTAAGTTTGCCGCCGAACGGATTCGTGCGATACTGACCGCTGAAACTAAAAGCCTGTCTGAGATATGACTGTTTTCTTCATCCTGGGATCCAATCCGTCGCTGTCTACAGCGGAAATTCTGTCGGTCTTGCCGACGGACAGCTTCGATATATTGCAGGTCGGCCCCAAAGTATTGGTTTTGGAAGTGTCCGACGATCTGGAATTGCCAGGGCTAATGGCCAAACTCGGCGGTACGATCAAAATCGGCCGGATTGTGGCCAAAGATATTGAGCTCTCGACTGAAGTATTGTCCGAATTGATGGCCAAGACTGCCGCCGAACGTTCGTCCGGTGGTCGAGCGACATTCGGTTACAGTCTCTACTCTGTCAGTATGTCGTCCCCTACCAAGACCGCAATCAGGCTCAAGCGCTGCGGTATGGAAACTAAGCGTCGGCTCAAAGAGAGCGGTCTGGCCGCTCGTTGGGTGCGTCCGACCGAAGGAACAGCGCTAACCTCGGTCTCGGTCGCCAAGAACGGACTGACCGGCGACGACGGCACCGAATTTGTAATGCTGACCTCCGGCCGCGGCGATCGTGGAATGGTTGGTATCACCTCTGTGGTCCAGCCGTTCGAAGAATTTTCTGAACTCGACTACGGCCGACCGGGACGTGACACCTTCCGCGGAATGCTCCCACCCAAACTGGCTCGCATTATGCTCAATCTGGCGAGCGTGACCTCCTGCTCGACGGTCTGGGATCCGTTCTGCGGCTCGGGTACGGTCCTGACCGAAGCGCTGCAGCTGGATGTAACCGCCATTTACGGCAGTGATCTGTCGCCGCAGGCCATCGTGGACGCGAGGCGTAATGTGGAGTGGTTAAAAGATAAGCATCCATCTCTCGATATTTCTAAGGTCAAACTTTTTGTCGCTGATGCGTCGATGCAGACCAGGGAAATTCCGAATCGAACCGTCTCCGCTGTGGTGACCGAACCGTTCCTCGGCCGACCGCGCGATGGGTATGAGGATCGGCAGGAACTAAACCGTCGATTGAACGAGCTTACCGACCTCTACGCCAAATCGATGATGGCCAGTAAGTCGATTCTGACCAATAACGCATCTCTAGTCCTGGCCCTGCCGATCTATCTCGACCGTAATCATAATCTGATGGGCGTCGACCTGGCTGAGATCGCCGGTCACGACTATCACTTCAAGCCGCTACTCAACGAGGAGCTGACCATCTCCCTTGGCGGACAACCCGGACCGAATGGCGGCCTGGCCTACGGTCGCTCCGGTCAGTTGGTCTGGCGCGAAATAGTCCGACTACGTCGAAAGTGACTGTCCTGACACTACCTATTTTGAACTAAACTCCTCGGACTACTGCTCGAGGTTTTTTAGACAAAAAGAAGACCGGTCGATAAGCGACCGGTTGAGACTCCATGGAGTGATGAAGTTCAATACGAAGAGAAGATACCGTCGTTGACGGTCGAGATCCCGAACTCCGTCAAAGACCTCAGGGTGTCACGGCTGGGGCCATCTGATCTTGAAGATGACTGCCACTGTCGCCTCAAGTACTTCCTGTCATGAGCGGAAATACGAGGTCTTCCGCCAGACATCACGACGTCCGCACACCCTCGACAGCACTCCTCCTTGCACCCCGGACATTTACTTTTTGCCACATTGTCCTCCAACGACCGGGATATTTGACCGGCCGACCATCAATGAATGAAACACGTTAAGACCAAAAAGTCAACCTGTAATTTGGGTTGGTTGGTTCTAATTCACTGAATTTTTAGCAAATCTGTCGTCCCGGACTTGACCTTAGTCTGTCGTTCCTACCCCTATTTTTGTCGTCCCGGGCTTAATCCGGGACCCAGAAGCAAAGCGTAAAGGCACTGGATCCCGGATAGTCCTCGCTCCGCTCGACCTTCCGGGATGACATATTTTTATAACTACCACCCCCACCACTTTGTCGTCCCGGGCTTGATCCGGAATCAAACAAAGCCCCCCTGTCGTCCCGGGCGGAGACCCGGGACCCAGAGGCAAAAAGATCGGATTCTGGATCCCGGATAGTCCTCGCTCCGCTCGGCCTTCCGGGATGACATATTAAAAAAGGAATGCGGTTCCGGAATGACGGAAAAGAGCGACGAAGTGAGGAGTACTCAAGATGCACGTCGAACGAAGAACGAAGGAAACCGAATGCAATACGTTCGAACCAATAGCCGCCTAGCTTAGGTCGAAACTCTAAAATGGCAGGTATCTCCGTCCTGCATGACGTATTCCTTCCCCTCAACCCGCAGCTTACCGGCCTCCTTGGAGCCGACCTCTCCTAGCTCCACAAAATCGCGCCAGTTTATTACCTCGGCCCGAATAAACCCTTTCTCAAAATCGGTATGAATCACGCCGGCGGCTTGCGGTGCCTTAGTCCCGCGACGCACGGTCCAAGCCCGACTTTCCTTCTCACCTGAGGTGAAATAGGTGATCAGCCCCAACAGATCGTAGCTGGCCCGGATCAGCTGATCGAGTCCGGTCATCGACAGGCCCAGTGCGTCCAGATACTCCTGCACCTCCTCGGCCGGCAGGGCGGCGATCTCCTCCTCCATCTTCACGCACAGCGGAATCTGCAATTCAGACGGCAGTGACGGAATTCGAAAGTCGGACTTGAGCTGAGTCTCGTCCACGTTAACCACATACAGAAGCGGCTTGGCGGTCAGCAGGTGAACATCCTTGATGGGTTTAGCCTCATCTTCTGTTAGATCCGCCTCACGAGCCGGCCGGCCAACCGACAGCAAGGCATTGACCTTCTCGAAGGCGGACAGGGCCAACTTCTGCTCATGGGTTTCGCCGGCCTTCATCGACTTTCTGAGACCGTCCAGCCGCTTGCCCACGACCGACAGATCGGCGTAGATCAGTTCCAGGTTGATGGTCTCGACATCGTCGGCCGGATCAATCTTGCCGGAGACGTGCACGATATCGTCGTTCTCGAACGCTCGAATCACCTCGATAATGGCGTCCACCTCGCGAATATGCGACAGAAACTGATTGCCTAGTCCCTCACCCTCGGATGCGCCCTTAACCAGTCCGGCTATATCGACGAAATCGACGGTCGTGGGGATCGTCTGCTTGGACTTAGAGACCTCGGATAGCCTGTTCAGCCGATCGTCCGGTACGGCCACCACACCCACGTTCGGCTCGATGGTGCAAAACGGAAAGTTGGCACAGTCAACCTGCTTCTTGGTCACAGCCTTAAAGAGGGTCGATTTGCCGACATTGGGAAGTCCGACGATGCCTACCTTCAGGGACATAGTTTTGGCTGCTGAATGGGTCGCTTAGTGTGCGGAGCGAATGGTACGTAATTTTGCCGAAAGTGGGAAGGATTGAGCCTAGTGAAACAAAAGGGCGGACAGGCGTTGACACGCTTCGTGGCTGCGGCTAATGTTGTACTGCCTTGGGCCGCTAGCTCATTTGGTAGAGCACTTCCATGGCATGGAAGGGGTGAAGGGTTCGAATCCCTTGCGGTCCACCAAGAGACGCCGTCGCCAGACGGCTTCTTTTGTTTAGACCGGAAGGGATGAGAAGGGCGGCGAGAGGTCCGTGAGCCGGCGAACGGACCGGTGCGCAGCCGCCCCGGTACCCGAATCGGAGTGAGGGGGAATCCCTTGCGGTCCACCAAGAGACGCCGTCGCCAGACGGCTTCTTTTGTTTTTGGAAAAAAGTACCTGTCACTATCACCTATTGTACTGGATCCCGGATAATCGCTGACGCAATTTCCGGGATGACAAACTAAAGAGGGTTGCGATTTCCGGGATGACATATTTAAGAAGGAATGCGGTTCCGGAATGATAGACAGGGTATTGTCGTCCCGGCGACTCTACTATGTCGTCCCGGACTTGATCCGGGACCCAGACCTCTTTCTTCAACCCGGGGGAATTCCGGTCCCCCAGACCCCCGGCTCCGCTCCGCGGGGGGACGGGGCTCGCGCCCCGGACCCCCTTCGGGACGATCCCGCGCGGCA
>MNWN01000042.1 GCA_001872545.1 Parcubacteria group bacterium CG1_02_58_44 | reverse complement strand
GCCGTATACCGTGCGCCTTCCTTCCCGTCCCTTCGTAGCTCTCTTGAGATCACGCCGTGGTCACGACGCAGCCTTCGGCCGATCTCCCGGACGCCTCGACCCAAGCGTCGATGGAATTCGATCCTTTCCCTTTCAGGAAACGTGAGATGCGTCTTCGTCTGCATGTTTCCCTCGGTTAATGCTTTGGGGGCATTTTAGTACCGAGGTGGTGCATTGAGTATAGAATCTACCCAGAAGACCCCCAGATTGACCGAGATGCGAAAAAATGATAAGACTGAGCCGCCGGTCATAACCGGCTGGAGGTAAACATATCGCCGGATTTCATCTATATCTGCGCCTGGGGCGTTGTGTCGGCGGTGGTGCTGGCAACCGTTATCGAAATCGGCCAGATCTCACGCCATAGACTCTACGGCATCTGCGCCTGCCTGCACTTCGCCTGTGTCGTACTGGCCGGCCTAAACTGGATGTTTTTTACGTCGTCAGTGGCGAACGGATCAGCACTGCTGTCGTGGTTCACGCTGCCGGTGCTCTACATCAACCTAATTGGGATGGCTGCCCATATAATCGCCAACCAATTGCTAGTTTCTCGGCATCGTCCGAAATCCGACACCTGAATCGTACCGCTGTCTCGAACTCAAACCGCACCTTCTCCGGTGCGGTCTTTTTTAGATTCCTCGTGATCCCGGAACTGCGATTCCTTTTGGTTTGTCATCCCGGAACTGCGAGCGCAGCGAACGGTATCCGGGATCCAGGATCCGATCTTTTCTGCTTCTGGGTCCCGGGTCAAGCCCGGAACGACAGAGGGCCTCGTTTGATTCCGGGTCAAGCCCGGGACGACAGTAAGCCAGAAAAACATTTGTCATCCCGGGTCAAGACCCTTCTTGATTTGTCATCCCGGAACTGCGAGCGCAGCGAACGGTATCCGGGATCCAGGATCCGATCTTTTCTGCTTCTGGGTCCCGGGTCAAGCCCGGAACGACAAAAAGCGGGGCTTAAATAACAGACTGAAATCAGGTCCGGGACGACAATAGATAAGATAAATTTTCTACCCGAGGACAATGATCAGCTCAGCGACTTCAGCTGCTCCTCCAGCTTGGCGACCCGATCCTCGACTTCGGACAACTTCCGACGTTCGGTCTCGATCACGGCCGCCGGCGCCCGGGCCACAAAGTCGGCGTTGTCGAGCTTGCGCCGCTGTACCTCGGCGTACTGCCGTGCCGCGGCTAATTCCTTCTCCTGCTTTTCCCTGAACGCCGCCGCGTCGGCGGAACCGCCGCCGACCGGAATCGCAACCTGCATGCCATGCGAGGTAGTGGCGATCCGACAATCCTCAGCCACAACGAACCACGATCTTTCCTCGAAGCGCACCTCCTCGGCTCTGACCAGCCGACCGATGTTTTCGACCTGACCGACCAAACCGGACGTCATCTCTCCCCCTTCAACCGCCAGCCATTCCAGCCTCTTTCCGGCCTCAATACCGGCCTCGGAACGTAGGTTGCGTGCGGCCACGACCAGCTCCTGCAGCAGGGCGAACTCCGTCTCCGCGTTTCCCGAATCGACCCCGCTCGCCTGCGGCCACTCGGCCACCATCAGAAAATCCACATCACTACTGGCGAAAAAATTCCGATAGATCTCCTCGGTCACGAACGGCATGAACGGATGCCACAGCTTCAGTACGTTCAGCAGTAGGTACCTCAACATATCTAATTTATCGTCTGTCGGACGTTTTTCCACCTTGGCGATCTCCAGATACCAGTCGGCCAGCTCGTTCCAGGTGAAGTCGCGCAATGTCTCGCCCGGCCGCGAAAAGTTGTAGGCCTCGATGTCGGCCGTGACCGAAGTGATCACTGCGTCGAGTCGTCCGAATATCCAACGGTCGGCCAGAGTCTTCGGCTGCGGAACACTCTCCTTGAGCTTCTGGGCTTCAATCCAATTGCTGTTCAGACGTATGAACCGCGCCACGTTCCAGAGCTTATTGGCGAAGTTGCGGTAATAGGCGATCTTGTCCTCGGACATCTTCAAATCGTTGCCCGGCGAGTTGCCGACCGTAAGCGACAGCCGCACAGCGTCGGTACCGTACTTCTCGGCCACCTCCAGCGGATCAATGATGTTGCCGAGCGACTTGGACATCTTCTGGCCGTCTTCAGTCCGCACCAACCCGTGCAGATAGACAGTCTCGAACGGCACCTCTCCCAGCGCATACTCGGTCATCAGGATCATGCGAGCGATCCAGAAGAACAGGATGTCGTAACCGGTCTCCAGGCACTGCGTCGGATGGAACTTCTTGAGGTCACCGTTCTGGTCGTCCGGCCAGCCCAAAGTAGAGAAGGTCCAAGTCCCGGAGCTGAACCAGGTGTCGAGAGTGTCGGTATCCTGGACCAGCTGCGACAGATCCGTCGCGCCGCACTGCGGACAGGCGGACGGCGGTTCGATCGAGGCGATCACGCCGGCCTGGCCGACGCGCTCGTAGCCGCTCGAGTCCCCCACCCGCTCCGGCGCGTTCTGCTCGACGTAGCAGGACCTGCAGTACCAGACCGGAATGCGATGTCCGAACCAGATCTGCCGCGAGACGCACCAGTCATGCAGGTTATCCATCCAGTTAAAGTAGACCTTCTCGAACTGCTCGGGCAAAATTTTGATCCCGCCGCTACGGACCGCCCCCAAGGACATCTCCTTGAGCGTCTTGCCGCCCCTGGACTTGACCGGCCGATTCACGTCCACGAACCACTGACGCGAAGTGAGCGGTTCGATTGCCGTGCTGCAGCGATAGCAGACCGACAGCTTGTGGCTCATTTCCTCCTCCTTCTCCATAAGACCTTTTGACTTCAGCTCCGCGACCAGCTTGGCGCGCGCCTCGGCGACCGGCAGGCCGGCATACTTTCCGGCGAGCGCGGTCATCTTGCCGTCCTCGCCGATCACCTTCTTCATCGGCAGCCGGTTGCGCTCGGCCATGGCGAAGTCCACCGCCGAATGCGCGGGCGTGATGCCCACGACGCCGGTACCGAACTCCATGTCCACGCCCCCGTCGGCGATGACGCGGATCTGCTGCGGCCCGATGCCGAAGTCCACCTCGAAGGTCTGGCCGACCATGTCCCTGTAGCGCGCGTCCTCGGGATGCACCGCCACGGCCGTATCGCCCAGCTTGGTCTCCGGCCGGGTCGTGGCCACCGTGAACGGACCGTACTTCATGTAGAACAACGTAGTCGGCTCTTCCTTATACTCAACCTCGTCGTCCGCCAGCGTGGACTCGCAGCGCGGGCACCAGTTGACGATGCGGTAGCCGCGGTAGATCAGACCGTCGTCAAACATGCGCACGAACATCTCACGAACCGTGCGGTTCCTATGCTCGTCGAAGGTGAACGCCTCGCGCGACCAGTCACAGGACGAACCCATCTTTCGAATCTGCCGCCGGATCGTATCGCGCGATCCTTCGATGTATTCCTTCACCCGCTCGATGAAACCGTCGCGTCCCAGGTCGTACTTGGTCTTTCCTTCCTTGGCCAGGATCTTCTCGACTTTGGTGTTGGTGGCGATTGCGGCGTGGTCGGTACCCGGCAGCCACAAGACAGCCTTCCCGCGCATCCGATGAAAACGGGTCATCAAATCCTCGAGCGTCAGAAACATGGCGTGACCGATATGCAGCGTGCCGGTGGCGTTCGGCGGCGGCATCATGATCGTGAACGGCTCGGTCCGGTCGCCCGGCAGGTTGTCTGGATTGAAGAACCCGCTCCCTTCCCAGGCTTCGTAGATGCGGCCCTCGACTCCCTGTGGGTCGTAGGCTTTCGGTAATTCCCTATCGTCGACTTCCATAACAGTATTCATTCTTATATGTAACGAATTGATTGTAGGTTTTCCGGGCCTAAATACAAGACCAGACGCCCAGGACGCATGTCCTATTCCCTGACGGAGACGGAATCCGTCACCCTTCCCGAATCACTCTTGTCGAATTGGACACTTCAGGTCAAAAGACGTAAAAACCGGCTTCGTTATGACGAATATTATGACGAAAAAATGATGAAAAGTCCGACAAAAAACCCCACACAGCATGCCATTGACACGTTATCTGCCCAAGGCTAAGATAGCCTATTCCCCCAACAGGAACTGTCGATGTCATTAACGATAGAAAAGCAGATCAGCGAGTCGATCGGCCGGAGCAGCCAAGCCCTGGTATCCTTCCGCAAGGACTGGAACGTGGATACGGTCGGCAGTGCCCTGGCCTTGGCCCACCTGCTGGAGGCGGCGGGCAAGAAGGTCGACGTGGTGGCCGACGGATTTGCCGCGACCAAACGGATCGGCTTCCTGACCGGAACCGACCGCATCACCTCCGAGCTCAAACAGCTGCGGCAGTTCGTCATATCGCTCGACCTGTCGCATGCCAAGGTCGACGAGCTGACCTACCATCTCGAGGGCGACCGGCTGAACTTCCGGCTGACGCCCAAGAACGGACAGTTCCGCGACCGTGACGTGACGACGCGCCAGACCGACTTCCGGTACGACCTGATCTTTACGGTCGGGACGCCCGACCTGGGGTCGCTGGGCCGGACGTTCGACGACAATTCCGACCTGTTCTATCAGGTGCCACTCGTGAACATCGACCACAGCCCGGATAACCTGGGATACGGCAACGTCAACTTCGTGGACATCACCGCCACGTCCTGCGCCGAGCTGGTCCATCGGCTTTACGTCTCGTCCGAGAACACCGTGACCCACGACGGGGACACGGCCACCATGCTTCTGGGCGGAATCATCGATTCGACCCGCAGCTTCCGAACGACCAATGTCACGCCGCGAACTCTCGATACGGCCGCCGAGCTGGTCGCCGCCGGCGGCAGGCGCGACGAGATCGTCCAGCACCTGTACAAGATCCGAACGCTCAGCACGCTCAAGCTCTGGGGACGGGCCCTGGCGCGACTCAAGTACGACCCGGAAATCAGAATGGCCTGGTCGCTGCTGGTGCGTCAGGACTTCATCCACTCCGGCTCGACCCAGGACTGCCTGCCGGACGTTATGGACGAGCTGATGGCCAATGCGTCGGAGGCCGAGATCTCCGGACTGATCTACGAGCAGGACGGAGTAGGCGGCGCTCCGGGCGGCATCTGCGCGCTGATCACGTCAGAACGACAGTCGAACGTCATGAGCCTGGTGTCCGACCTGAAGCCGACCGGCCACCGTCGGATGGCGCGGATCTGCTTCCCCGGCATCGGACTACAGGAAGCGGAGGGACTGGTGCTGGCCTCGATCCGACGGTCGATGGGCAGGCCAAACGCACGACCGCAGGCCGAACTCGGCAAGAGCCCAAATATAGTGAACGCTTCGTCGAATCTGACCGACGGGACAAAAGGCGTGACGACGACAACCGCTCCGATCGACGAGCCGAAAAAAATGACGGGGTGGCCGACATCGAACAGCCGGATCTCTTAAAGGAACTGACCGCCGCGCTGCAGACCAAGAACCTGAAGCCGATCTCCTCCGGTCAACTGCGCGACGAGACCAAGTCTACGACCAGCGCAAAGTAGATACGACAGATAAAAGCCCAAAACAAAAAGCCCGCAGAAGGCGGGACTTTATTTTTAGACTCTCTGTTTTTTGACAGAACTAATATCGTTGCGGCTCTCAGACCGGCCATCACCACAGATCTGCAGACAGCCACAGGAAGCCGGTCAGGAACCGCGGATCGGTCCACTCGACCCCGTCGCCGACCTCGTGGCGAGCCCGATCAATGTCATAGAGGAAGGCCATCGTAAAGCTGACACTTCCCATAGACACCCGCAAAAAAGCGCCTTCGCCGTCGAACCGCTTCGACATCAGGCCGAAGGCGAAGCTGTCGGTCGCCTGGTAGGTGGCGGTCAGAAAATGACACCAGTCGGCCCCGCCGATCTCGGCCAGAAAGCTCAGCGAGAACCTTCCGTAGGCCAAGTCGAGCGAGGCGGCCAACCTCCAAAGATCCTCGATAGTCTCGATTCCCACGGCCAGGGCGTGACATTGAGCCCGCCGTAGGCCTCGCCGTAGCCCGGAGCCGCGACACCGAAGAACCACAGGCCGAATCGACTGCTGGCCGGCCGGACCAGCCACAGACCGACGTTGGGCTGGAAGCCGTCCCGACTGGCCGAGGCGAGGACGTGCAGCGTACCGGTGCTGGCCGGCTGCCGCTCCTCCGAATCGTCGTCACCTGACTGTGCGGCTGCCGGAGCGTCCGACATATTGATGCCGACTGTCAGCAGCCCGGTGAAAAACCGGGGGTCGCCCCAACCCACGCCGTTGCCGGTCTCGTCGCGTGCCCGTTCCACGTCGTAGTGGCCCGACAGACGAAAGAACAGCCTTCCTGACTGAATGGCCAAGAAGACGCCCTCACCGTCTCCCCGCTTGGAGATCAGCCCTACCGACAAGGTGTCGGTAATCCGGAAGCCGATCGTCAGCAGGTGCCAACGACCGCTGGCCCCATGCTCGAAGGTCCAGTTGAGGCTGAACCACGAATGTTGAATGGCCAGCGAAGCGGCCACTCGCCACAGACCGTCGCTGCTCTCGAGGCCTGCCGACATTCCGAAGTTCAACCATTCCAGGGGCTGAACCAGTAGACCGACATAAGTCTCGGAGAAGCAGGCGTTGGTCAGGGCAAAGGCCGTCAGTGCGACCCGTGGAGTCAGACCCCGCCGAAAGTAGAGCGTCAGATAGGGATTGGCCCCGTCTTCGCTCACCGAGAGCTGAAAGCCTAGACTAATGAAGGTCGACGGCCGCCAGACTTCCGCCGACTCATCGCTCTCCTCTTCCTGACCCTCTTGTCCTTCCTCCGCAGATACGATCAGATCGATCGAACTCTCTGAGGTGATCGCCACCTCTCGGTTGTCGATCTGATCTTCCGACTCGACTTCCTCCACGGGAACGTCCGCCGGCTCCCCGGCTTCGATCGTCCCCTCATCTGCGGATTCGGTCGACGCGGTGTCTCCGCCCTCGACGACCACGATCTGGGTGATACTGGTACCTTCGACCGCGGAGACTCCTCTGCCCCGGCTGTCGGCAACCAGCCAAACGTCGTTGCGGCCACCAGGACCGCCAATGAACAAGCTACCTTCATCTTCTCCTCTCTTGTCGTCGCATTTGGGCTCATTGTTTCTCCTTCTGCCAGTGCGGAGGTTGGTTGCACTGGACTGAACAGCTAATCATGCCGGACGGGACACGTCAA
>MNWN01000047.1 GCA_001872545.1 Parcubacteria group bacterium CG1_02_58_44 | reverse complement strand
CGGCGGTCCGCCCTAACTCTCGGCGTCCGGCCCTCGCCTGCCGGCTCGGGACCCAGCCCGGACGCCTCCGAGGTTGCCGCGTCGGGGCCGTCCCGCAAATAGATCGATCGTGCTCCGTCATGCTCGGACGGGCGGTGATCGGATCGAATAGATTGTAGTTACTTTTTTGTCGTCCCGTAAGCTCTACTATGTCGTCCCGGGCTTGACCCGGGACCCAGAAGCAAAAAGAATCGGATGGATCCCGGATACCGCTCGCTGCACTCGCATTTCCGGGATGACAAGCTAAAAGGAATCGCAGTTCCGGGATGACATAAAAGAATGGTCTCGGCCCGGAATGACATTCGTTTATAACTTGGCGTCATTAAACACCTTTGTCGTCCCGGGCGGAGACCCGGGACCAAGGTAAAGACAAAACGGCTCTGGGCCCCGGATCAAGTCCGAAGCAACAGGGGAAAGTTCTGAAGAAAGAAAGTCCAAGCCTTTAAGCGCGGACTTTCATATGGTGGGTCGGCCGGGGCTCCCCCTCGCTCCGACTCGGGTACCGGGGCGGCTCCGCACCGGACGCTGCGCCGACTTGCGTCCTCTAGCCGCCCTTCTCGCCCCTGCCAAAACCAAAAAGTTCCGGAAAAAGAAAGTCCGAGCCTTTAAGCACGGACTTTCATATGGTGGGTCGGCCGGGGCTCGAACCCGGGACCTTCGGCTTAAAAGGCCGCTGCTCTACCAACTGAGCTACCGACCCACAACTGCCATAAACCTCGACAGCAGCCCAAGGTTAGCAGAAAGGGACAGACTTTAAAAGTCCCGACAGTCCAGACCTCATCGCCGACAAAACTCCATCGGCAGTAAAGAAAAAAGCCGTTGTTAAACGACTTTCTGAAAAAGGAGTTTCGTTCAATGTCCACGTGACGTAAGGTCGAAAATCCCGAGCGAGGACAACATACTGAATCGTTCGACAATCAGATCCTCGTCTGGTGCGGTAGAACCTTCAATCGCATGACCTTCAACATCAATCAAACCAAGCTCAAAGAGCAAGGAACAGACGTCTTGGGAGGGCACCGGAAATTTCATTCCGGACTGGAGCATGACGATCTGACAACCCTGTTCCAAAAGCCACGCGGGGCCATCTTTGTCCGGGGAGAAGTCTCTGATCTTTTCGCAGAAAAGCTGCCAAGCTTCGATTAACGTCTCCGTATGACCGACTGCCTCAAAAGCGACAATCACCTCAAAAATTCTAGACAAATGAACCTCCTCTTTTAAAGAGCGAGGTTAATCTAAACACCAAACACCTTCCTGTCAAGGATGGGCCTTAACAAAAAAGACGCCCTATTGGACGCCTCCGTTCCAACCACCGCCAAGACACCTACAGTTCCGGCACGGCCTGAGAGTACTGGTCGTATCTGGACTGGAGCGACTCGACCAGATACTGCCAGTCGTCGTCGTCGTCGATCCCCATCGAGCCGCGCTTCTCCTCAAGAATTTCCTCGACCAGGTCGTGCCATTCCTCACGCGTAAAGGCACCGTCGGTCTCAGCCCGCTCCTTTGCCTCCTCATAAAGATCCTCGATACTGAACGTCAGATTGTCCATGACTATGGGAGTAAAATGTTTAAAACTTGATCGTCGGGTGGAAGGATAGCACAAGGCAATCCTGACGGTAACTCTCTTGCCCACAACTTCGACGACCTGATCAGGACCGATGCAGGCGCCCAGCCGCCATGACCAAATCTGCAACCCGTGCGGCGGCCTGGGGACTGTTCAGCTTGCGCATGGCCGAGGCCAAACGGCCGAGCCGTTCCCGGTCGCCGCATAGGGAGCTGACCGTTTCGGCCAAGTCGACTCCGGAAGAATCCTGACTGAAGCCGACGGCCGCACCGGCCCGAACGAACAGATCGGCATTGTCCTCCTGATGCGACCCGGGCATGGGCACGATCACGGCCGGTCGGCCCAGTGCAGCCAGTTCGGTCAGCGTACCCATTCCGGCCCTGGTGACCACCAAGTCGGCAGCGGCCAAGGCCGACGGCATCCTCTCATTAAGGAAATCAAGCTGCAAGTAGACGCCAGTCCAGACCGGCGGCCGAACCATCTTGTCAAGGCCGGTCACGTGCATGACCTGAAAGTCGGATCTCAAGTGCGGCAGTGCATCAACCGTCAGACGGTTCAGTGCCGCCGCGCCGGTTCCTCCCCCCAGAACCAAAACCGTCGGCCGATCGACGGACAGTCCGAACAGCTCACGTCCCTCTTCCCTACCGGCCTCCAGAATCTCGGTCCTGACGGGATTTCCGGTGAGGACGGTCCGTCGGACGCCGAAATCGTGCAGCGACTTCTCGAAGGAGACGGAAACGGATTCCGCGAACGGTGCGGACAGCCGATTGGCCAGACCCGGCCGCCAATCGAGCTGATGGACATGGACCGGAATTCCGAGCAGCCAGGCCGCCCAGGTCAGAGGAACGGCCACGAAACCTCCGGCATGAAACACCACGTCCGGCCGCCAACGCCGCAACAGCGACAGCGAATCAACCAGTCCGTGCAGGACACGGAAGGGCAGGAACAGGTTCCGCCAGGTCAGCCAGCGCCGCAGGCGTCCGGAGGCAATCGTCCTGAACTCTATGCCGAACCGTTCCACCAGCTGACGCTCCGGTCCGCACTTAGTTCCGACCCAAAGCAGGTCGACATCCGGATCGCGTCGGCGCATCTCTTGAGCCACCGCCAAGATTGGAGTGACTGATCCCAAGGTTCCGCCTCCGGCCAACAGCACTTTCATGTTCGTAACTGACTCTTAGTTCCGCGTCGAGGCCGATCCTCGACCTGACGGGACACATTGGCGACTATACCCATGCTGGCCAACATCACAATGAGGGCCGTACCTCCGTAGCTCATGAACGGCAGGGGCAGTCCGGTCATCGGAAACAGACCGATCATTGAACCCACGTTCAGCATGACCTGTGCGAACACCCAGCAGGAAATGCCGCCCACCAGCAGACGACCGAAACGGTCCGGTGCGCGTCTGGCCAAGACGATCAGCCTCAGCAGAAACAGCACCAGCAGAATGATGACGGCTGTCATGACGACGAACCCCAGCTCTTCGGCCATGACGGCGAAGATCGAGTCGCCGATCACCTCCGGAAGATACATGTACTTCTGCCGAGAGTGCCCCAGACCCAAGCCCAACAGACCGCCGGACCCGATCGCCAGATAGGCCTGGTTGATGTGATAGCCGATGCCCTGCGGATCGAGTTCAGGATGCAGGAAGGACATCAGCCGATTCGCGCGATAAGGCTTGATCTTGATCAGTATCCAGAGCGCCAAGACACCGGAAGACGCCAGTCCGGCCAAATGGGACCACGGCGCTCCAGCCAGCATGAACGTCAACCCGGCCAATGAGGCGATGGCGATCAGGCTTCCCAAGTCCGGCTGAAGGACGATGAGCACGGAAACCAGGCCCAAGGACAGCATGAACGGCATCAGTCCCAAGTGAGGATCGCGCAAATCGTCCGGATCCAAGTCGCCGAACCGGTCGGCCAAGAACAGCAGCAGTGACAGTTTAACCAATTCGGCCGGCTGAAAGGAAAATCCGGCTAGGTTGATCCAGCTATGCGACGTCCCCCAATCCGCCCCGATCCCCGGAACGAACACCAACAGCAGGAGAAGGACGGAAAAATAGAAAAACGGACGTGCCAGCCGACGCAAGGCCCGATAGTCTACGTGCGACATCAGGAAAAACAAGACGACTCCCGGCAGGAGACCGTAAAACAGCTGATGACGGACGTACCAATACGGATCCCCGAACTTCTGATAGGCGATGGGGCCAGAAGCCGAAATCAGCATGACCATGCCCAGCAACAGCAGCAGGCCCAAGAATACGAAAAACTTCCTGTCGATGCGGTTGTCGGCCATAGGCTGACTCATGTGAGCGAAGCGCCGTAAATCGCACTACATTACTCGGGCGGAAGGACGTCGCGGCCGGTGTTGCCGTTCCCCACCCGGCCTGAGGATCAGGGGCAGTACTTCGGTGACGTCGCGGACGAAGACGAACTCCAACTCGGACCTGATTTCGGCCGGCACGTCGACCAAATCACGACGGTTGTCGGCCGGCATTACTATCCGCTTCAGTCCGGCCCGATGTGCGGCCAAGCATTTCTCCTTGACTCCGCCGATCTCCAAGATCCGACCGCGCAACGTGATCTCTCCGGTAAGCCCGACCCGACAGTCGGTTCGGTTACCGCCCAGCAGGGATATGACGGCGACGGCCATAGCCACACCAGCCGACGGTCCGTCCTTCGGTATGGCACCGGCCGGCACGTGAATGTGCACGTCGCTGCTTCGGTGAAACGAGCCGTCGAGCCCCAAACCAACGGCCGCCGAACGTACGTAGGAAAAAGCAGCCTGAGCCGACTCCTGCATGACGTCACCAAGCTGCCCGGTCAGTATGAGCTTGCCCCGTCCAGGCATTAGAGTCGCCTCGATCTGCAGTATCTCTCCGCCCGCCTCGGTCCAAGCCAAGCCGTTGACCACGCCGACCATATCCCTTTCGGTCGCCTCGACATGAGAAAATCGCCGCGGTCCCAAAAACGACTCCAAGTTTGACGACCTGACCGGTAGCGGCACCGGCCGCTTCTCGACCGTAGCCTTGGCCAGCTTGCGGCAAACGGCCGAAATCTCGCGCTCCAGGCCGCGCACTCCCGCCTCCCGGGTATAGGAACGGACCAGCGTCCGCAGGGCATCGCCGGAAAACCGTCCGTTCTGTCTGGTCAGGCCGTTGGCCCTGACTGACTTCGGAACCAGATAGCCCTTGGCGATCTCCAGCTTCTCACGTTCGGTATAACCTGGAAATTCGATCATCTCCAGCCGGTCGCGAAGCGCCGGCGGTACGGTGTCCAGCATGTTGGCCGTGGTGATGAACATCACCTCCGACAGGTCGAACGGTACTTCAAGATAGTGGTCCGAAAACCCGGAGTTCTGTTCCGGATCGAGTACCTCGAGCAAGGCGGACGACGGATCGCCGCGAAAGTCGGCGCCGAGCTTGTCTATCTCGTCCAGCATGAAGACGGGATTACGGCTGCCGACCGTAGCCAGTCCCTGAATGATGCGGCCAGGCAATGCACCGACGTACGTCCGCCGATGTCCGCGTATCTCCGCCTCGTCGTGCACACCGCCCAAGCTCAGACGATGAAAACGCCGTCCCATCGCCGCGGCGATCGAACGTCCGATGGACGTTTTGCCCGTGCCGGGAGGCCCGACGAAGCACATGATGGTCCCGCCGGTGCGGCCGGTCAGCTTCTGTACGGCCAGGTACTCTAGCACACGTTCCTTGACCTTCTCCAATCCGTAATGGTCGCGGTTCAGGATATCGCGCGACTTTCCTATGTCCATGTCCGACTTGTCCTTCGTGTCCCACGGCAGGTCGCAGAGCCATTCGAGATAGGTACGCACGTAGGAAGTCTCGGGGCTGAAGGACGGCATGGACTGCAGACGACGGTATTCCTTGAGGGCCTTCTCCCGCACCGCCTCTGGCAGGCCGGCCGCCAACAGGCGCTCCTCGATGCCGTCGTCGTCCGTCTTGCCGCCCAAGCTCTCCAGTTCCCTCTCGACTGACTTGAGCTGCTCGCGCAAAAAAACCTCACGTTGCATCTTGTCGAGTTCCTTGCCGGTCTCAGCCTGGATCTTGGAGGCCATCTGCAGAATCTTGACCTGCCGACCGAGCGACTGCCCGACGCGTTCCAGCTTTTCCTCGACAGTCACTGCCTCCAGGACGTTCTGCTTTTCGTCGACGCTAAATTCGACGTTGGCCGCGATCAGATCCCCGAGAAGCCACGGGTCGCTCATGTTCAGGATCACCAGCAGTATGTCGAAGGAAACGCTGGCCCCCATGCTGACCACCCGACGAAACTGATTCAGGACGCTGTAGGTCAGGGCCTCGATCCTCTCGGTCTTGAGGCTGTCGGGATTCGGCATCGGCTTGACCGAGGCGTAGAGGCTAGACTTGCCGTCAATGACCGATTCGATGCTGACGCGCACCTCACCCTCGACCAGCACCCTAACCGTGCCGTCGTCCTGCTTGACCAGTTCACGTACCTTGGCCAGCGTACCGACTGACCTGATGTCCTGGGGGGTCGGACTTTCCGTTCCCGAATCCCGCTGGGCCGCCAGCACCACCAGACGTCCGTGCCTCATGGCCTCGTTGAGGGCCCTTATCGAACGTCCGCGCTTGACGACGATCGGCATCGCCACATGCGGAAATACGACCGTGTCCCTCAGCGGAATGAAAGGCAGACGCTTCGGATTCAAATTTTCGAGCACATCATCGACCACGCTATCGTCCTTGTCTGTCATATGTTCCGTTTAGGATAGGGACTTCTTCGGCCATGCCCCTAGGAAAAAAATCCGAAGTCCACTGCCGCAAGCATCAGTCCGACGACGGAAGTGACTCCGGCAATGATCAAAAAACGCATCACGATCTTGGGTTCGGGCCAGCCGATGGCCTCCAGATGATGGTGAATCGGGGAGGAACGAAAGATCTTCTTGCCGCGAAACCGCTTGGAGAGAATCTGCAGGATGACTGAGGCCGACTCCAGCACAAAGACGAAGCCGATGATCGGCAGCAGCAGGGCGGAGTTGGTCAGCATGGCCACCACGCCTAGGGTGACGCCCAACGACATCGCCCCGGTATCGCCCATGAAGAACCGGGCCGGATTGATGTTGAACCACAGAAACGCCGAAAGTGCCCCGACGATCACGCCGCAGAGAGCCGCCAGATCGGTCCGTCCTTGCAGAAAGGCGATGGCTCCGAAGGTCGCGAAGCTCGAAAGCAGCACTCCCCCGGAAAGGCCATCGAGCCCATCGGTCTCGTTGACCGAAAACGACGTGGCCACGATCACCAGGATAAAGGCCGGAACGTACCACCAGCCTATGTTGAAGTTGCCGACGAACGGCACACGCAGCAGGTCCCAGTCGAGCTTGAAGTAGAACCACAGGGCGCCAATCGCCGCGATGACGGTATATATAAGAAGGCGATGCCTCATCTTCAGGCCGCCGCCATGCGGACCGATGCCCCGAACGTTGAAGTAGTCATCAATCAAACCGACCAGGGCCGAAGCGACTAGCACCCCCAACGGCAGCAGCGTCTGAGATCGTGACAGGAAATTGAATCCGGAAAAGAACGGTCCACCGAACCACCGCTCGCCCAGAAAGAAAAACAGGGCCAGTCCGAGCACCGTCACCCAAATCAGCAGTCCGCCCATGGTGGGGGTTCCGGCCTTACTGCGGTGCAGCCTAGAGAAGATCGGCGTCGAAATCTCATCCCTGATCTTCTTGCCCAGCCGATACCGGTACAGGAAATCGGTCAGGAACGGGGTCCACGAAACGGCCACCAGAAACGAGATGGCGGTCAGAAAAAAAATTTTAATTACGCCGAACAGTTCCATCTTTTAGGGTATGTAAGAATGAATCCAGGCGACGGACGTCAAGTCGGCCCGTGGCCGGCCTCAGCCGTTGAGCAGGACGGCCATCACCCCTCCGACGGCAAAGACCATCTCCAGGAACACGGTGGTCCACATTATGACCAGTCCGAACAGGCGATGACTGCGGGCCAGCCGACCGGACAGTACCGCATTAACCAAAAACGTAGCAAGTCCGAATCCGGGAAAGACGAAGATCTTCCACCAAGAGTCGATCCAGTCTACTCCCAGGGCGGCAGTGTAATGAAGGCGCAGAAATTTAAGCGTACCCAAACGACTGACCGAGAACCAAAGCAGAAAAGACCAATGCGCCAGCAAGATGACCAACGACAGGACTGCCGCCAGCTCCGCCTTGCGGCTGTACAGGCCAAAAAGACGCTCCAGACGTCCTTCTCCGTATCCTCGCGATCTCCAAATCATAGTCTCCCGTTGAACCGTCGTTCTTACCCAAGGATGTTAGCATCGGCCCCGACCGCATTCAAGGTCGACGGACCGACTTCATGGCGAATTCTTTCGGCGACGTTCCGTCGAAGTCGATAGTCAGCAGCGACTGTCCTGTGCTAAAATTGCGGTGAAATATGCTGTCAAACGAATTGCTAAAAAAGATCCTGCGCGAAACCAAGACTTTCGACGGCAAGGGTCTCAAGCAGCTGGAGAAGGAAATGCGGGACCTTGATCCCGACATGACCTTCGAGACGTTCCTGCTCAAGGAGAAGAAGATGCCCGAGGAGATGCTCTACCGCATCGCCGCCCAGTTCTACAAGCTGCCGTTCGTCAGCCTCCGCGAGAAGCCGATCCGACGCGACGTGCTGTTCCTGATTCCGGAACAGATCGCCGCCTCGCATAAGCTGATCGCCTTCGACCGAACCGAAAGCGAACTGTCCGTCGCCACGCTCGAGCCGACTGACCTCCAGACCTTTGAGTTCATCAAGCGCAAGACCAATCTCAAGCTAGTCATTCACTACACCAACCCATCCTCCTTCGATCAGGCGCTCAAGCAGTACCGACAGTCGCTTTCGGCCGAACTTGGGGCATTGACTTCGGTTCCGGCCAAGGACGAAGACAACACGGACCCCAGCGAGGAGAGGGAGCTGTCGAAACTGGCCGAGGACATACCGATCATCCGGGTAGTCGACTCCATCCTGGAACACGCGATACTGGAGGGCGCATCCGACATACACATCGAACCTACGGAAAAGGACGTCGTTGTCCGCTTTCGGGTCGACGGGGTGCTGCGCCCGGTCATGACCTTCCCAAAGATGGTCGCGGCCGGCATCGTCGCACGCATCAAGATACTTTCCAACCTCAAGCTGGACGAGCATCGGCTGCCGCAGGACGGACGCTTCAAGATCGAAAACCAGAACTACAGATTCTCGATGCGCGTGTCCATTCTGCCGGTCCAGGACGGGGAGAAGATCGTCATGCGTCTGCTGTCCGAGACTTCCTCGGCGCTGACCTTGGACCAGCTCGGATTCCGTCCCGAGACCCAGGAGATCATGATGCGCAACATCAAGAAACCGCACGGCATCATCCTGGTCACCGGACCGACCGGCTCCGGCAAGTCGACCACGCTCTATTCGATACTCGGCATACTGAACACTCCTCAGGTTAACATCTCTACCATCGAGGACCCGATCGAGTACCGTATGGAAGGAGTCAACCAGAGCCAGGTCAACCCCAAGATCGGCTTCACCTTCGCCGGCGGTCTGCGCGCATTGCTTCGTCAGGACCCGAACGTCATCATGGTCGGCGAGATACGCGATGAGGAGACTGCCGGTATCGCGGTTCAGGCCGCAATGACCGGCCATCTGGTCCTGGGCACGCTGCATACCAACGACGCGGCGACTTCCCTGCCCCGTCTGGCGGACATGAAGGTTCCGCTGTTCCTGATCGCCTACACCGCCAACCTGATCGTCGGCCAGCGCCTAGTACGCAAGGTCTGCCAGAACTGCCTGCGCTCATACCGACTGCAGAAGCACGCCATCGACGAGCTGCACAAGGAAATG
Source organism: Parcubacteria group bacterium CG1_02_58_44 (assembly GCA_001872545.1). Taxonomy (GTDB): domain Bacteria; phylum Patescibacteriota; class Patescibacteriia; order SG8-24; family SG8-24; genus UBA1561. The sequence goes on along the minus strand of MNWN01000047.1, from coordinate 20,194 downwards.
GACCTGGATGCCATCTGGAAGACCCTCCTCGACCGAAAGTTCGTCGAGAAGGAGCAGAAGATAGAAGACACCAACTTCTGGCGCGGCTCCGGCTGCAACCAGTGCGACAACGACGGCTACAAGGGACGCATGGGAATCTACGAGGTACTAGAGGTATCGACTGCCGTCAGCAACCTGATCAACGAGAACGCCAGCGCCGACAAGATCAAGCGGCAGGCCATTGAGGAAGGCATGATCACCATGCTGGAGGAAGGATTCATGAAGGCCATCAAGGGCGCGACCACACTGGAGGAGGTCCTGAGAGTGACCAAGGATTGAGTTCTGGGCTCCGCCAACGAGACACGATAACCATATAATTGACGTCAGTCCGCCTAGAGTGCGGCTTTCAAGACCTGCATGAACGTCATCGACAAGATAAACTTCTGGCTGATACGAAACACCTCCGTGCCGCTGACGCAGAAGGTTTTCTTCACCGAGAACATGAAGGTCATGATTCACGCCGGACTGTCGATGTCCGAGGCACTGAACACCATGGCCCTGCAGTCGGAGTCGAAGGCGTTCCGCCGGATCATCACCGAAATAAAGTCGGACGTGGAGGCCGGCAAGTCGCTATCGACCGGTTTGGCCAAGTTTCCGAAGTCGTTCCCGGACATCTACTGCAGCATGGTCCAGGTCGGCGAGATGTCCGGCACGCTGGAGAACGTCCTGAACGAGCTGACCCAGCAGATGAAGAAGGACTACAAGCTGCGCTCCAAGGTAAAGGGCGCCATGACCTATCCGATCGTCATCCTGGTAGCCATGACCGGCATCACCATCGGACTGCTGGTCTTCGTGCTGCCCAAGCTTCTGGTCATCTTCAAGGACTTCGGCGAGACGGTGAAGCTTCCGCTGGCCACACGCATACTGATGGGGGTCAGCGACTTCGTTCAGAGCAACGGCCTGCTGACTGCGGCGGGAGCGGTCGTGCTGGCCATCCTCATCGCCGTGTCCGCCCGCACTAAGAGAGGACAACACGTCAACCACTGGCTGTTTCTTCACTTGCCGATCCTGGGGCCGATCACGCGCAAGGTCAACCTGGCCCGCTTCTCACGAACCATCTCCGGACTGATGCGCACCGACATCCCGGTGGTCCAGGCCTTCGAGATCACCTCCAAAGTTGTAGGCAACGTCTTCTTTCGAAACGCCATACTGGACGCCTCGGAACGGGTAAAGAAGGGAGCGACCATCGCCGAAGGGCTCGGACTCCACCCCAAAGTCTTCCCGCCGCTCGTGGTGCAGATGGTGATGGTCGGCGAGCGGTCCGGCAACGTCGACGACCTGCTGACCGACATCGCCGACTTCTACGAGGCCCAAGTCGACAACGTCCTGGACTCGCTGTCGTCGATAATCGAACCGGTCCTGATCCTGATCCTCGCCTTCATGGTCGGCGGCATCGCCCTGGCGGTCATCACGCCGATGTACGCCCTGACCGAGGCCATGTCCGAATGATTTTCACGAAAATGTTCCGCCAAAAGAAGATCGTTCGACTCTCACGGCCCACGGCTCACTCAGCCGCGGGTTTTACGCTGCTCGAAGCGCTCGTAACCATCGGCTTGGTCGCCATGCTGCTTTCCGTCTTCACCGCACTGATCACGGCCGTACATTACGTCTCCTACACCCGATTCAACTTTCAGGCGGCCAGCTTCATTCAGGAAGGACTGGAGTCGCTGCGTATCGTGGACTTCGACGACCTAACGGACAGAGAGGACGGTCGACTGCTGGGACAGGCCTTCAACCGCGGACATTGGGCCGTAACCGACGACATGCTAAAAATTGCCATTCCTGCACCGGACCTCATCGACGAGACTGGATTGGCCGTACTGCCGGGAAGCTACCGAAATGACTTCACCTTCACCGCCCAGGTCAGGGCCGACGCCGGCTCGCCGGTAGGCTGGGGAACTGGAATCGCCCTGCGCTACCGCGACTCCGAGAACCACTACCGCTATCGGTTCACGTCCGGAGGGTTGGCCTTCGACCGAGTCTACCGAGGTGCAATGCAGACGCTTTGGACCCAAGGTGGCGGCTTTAATCCCGGCATATGGTACACGCTGGAAGTCGAGGCTGTCGGCGACCAGTTCGTACTGAAACGCAACGGTCTAGTGCTGACTACAGTGACTGACGCGACGTTACCTTCCGGTGACCTAGCCCTACTGTCGCTCAATGGGGCGATCTCGGACTTCAACGACGTCACAGTCTCAGGCGACGAACCGGGCTCATGGAACTTCGATGGCGACGGAGGAGACGAACTGCCGGAGGACTGGAGACGCTTCGGACCATTCGACCTGCCGGGCGGAAACGCCACTCTGACCATCTCCGACTACCTAGCGCAATCAGGCATGAAGCAGGCTTCGATGACTGTCTCCTGGACCGAGGCCGGACGGCCGAAGACCATGACCGGATCGTCGATCATCATCCGCTGACATGAAAGCCTTACACCGACAGTCCAAAACCGCCGAATCCTGGTCCGGCTTCAGTCTGGTCGAGGTGATTGTCGTCCTGGGCGTAATGACGCTGATCCTGGTGATGGTCGTCCAGATCTTCATGGTCAGCTACGACACTTACGCCAAGCAGTCGGCTCGGGCGAACAACGACTCCGGCATCATGCTGGCGACGCGCACCATATCCGAGACAGCCAGGGGCACGCTCTCGGTACTCACGAACAAGACCGTCAACGGCACAAACTACGCATCGTCGTCGAACGAGCTGGTCTTGGCGCTGGCGGCAATCGACGAAAACGGGAACATCATCGAAGACGAAACCGACTACGTCGCCTACTACCGCGACGGACTGAACCCAAACGCGATTTTCTCCGACGTCGAAGCGGCACCCGGAAGCTATCGCACGACGGGAAAGAAGTTGGTGACAAACAACAACGTGACGCTCACCTTCCGCTACGACAGCCAGGATCTGGGACAGGTACGCAGAATCTCGATCTACCTAAGAAACGAGCAGACGGTGCGGACGACCACGGTCAAAACCGAGGCCTGGAGTTCGATTTTCCTCCATAACCGATGAGACGCATGGACGATATGCGACAAAAAAGACCGACCGGCCAACAGGACGGCTTCACCCTGATCCTATCGATCGTTCTTCTGTCTGTAATCATGCTCGCCGGCATCGAGCTGCTCAACTACGCATCTTCCGGCCGGCAAGTGACCAAGCGCTACCAGACGTCGGTCGACACCTTCCAACTGGCCGAATCCGGACTGCAGAAGGCGATCTTCTGCCTGAACGCCGAGGACGGGGCGGCCTGCGGCGGTAACTTCGGCGAGCTTTACACCGGAGAGAGCGACCTGGCGTTCGGAGACGGCACGATCGACATAGAGATCATCGGCTCCGGGGACGAACGAGAGATCATGGTGACCGGACTGGGACCGACGGGCGAATCGACATCGGTAAAAAGTTCAATCTCCAGGGCACCGTCCACGAGAATGGAGACGCAATTCGAGTACTCGCTGATGGTGATGAACGGCATGAGCTTCAGCAACAATGCCGCAATCAACGGCGGACCGGTCTATTCGAACACCGACTTTACCTGCGGCAACAACACCGAAATCGAGAACGACGTTTACATCTCCTTGCCCGGCGGCAAGCTGGATAACTGCGACATCGGCGGCAATGCCTATGCCGACAAAATCGAGGATTCGGACATCGAGGGAGACTGCTACTACGACAACTACTGGGTCAGAAGCGACTGCGACGGAACCATGCATTCCGGCCAACAGACACCGGTTCAGAAGACCCTACCGACGCTTGATGAGGAATTCTGGCATCAACAGGCCCTGATCGGCGGAACGATCGAAGGAAACTATTCGCCGCCCGACAACAGTTTCCTCGGTCCGATCAAGATCAACGGCAACCTGACGTTGAGCAACAACCGTGATGTCACCATGCTGGGTCCGATCTGGGTGACGGGGAATGTCGTTTTTTCGAACAACGCTATCGTCACGCTGGACTCGTCGTTCGGTCACAGCGGATCAGTACTCATGGCCGACGGCACCTTCGACTTCTCCAACAACTCCCAACTGAACGGCAGCGGACGGCTGGACAGCTATATCGTGGTCTATACCCCCAATGCGACCGACACCGCCATCAACGTCAACAACAACGCCGGCGCGGCCGTTTACCTGGCACCCAACGGAAAGGTGACGCTCAGCAACAACGCCGGCGCCATCGCCGTGGCCGCCGACCGGGCCGCACTGAGCAATAACGCCGAGATCAACTACGACCCGGAAGGCCAGCTGACGGAGATGGAACTAATGATCCATTCGGCCGAAGCCTCCGGCTGGAGCCTAAACGAGGGAACTTGGCGCAAGCTCTGAAACTAACTCCATACGACCATGAAAAATCCCACCGGTGGATATCCAAATGACGGTCTCCATCCAAGGAACGGATTCGTGCTGCCGTTCATAATGATAATTACCGCGCTGGTAGTGGTCGCCGGTCTCTCCCTGCTTTCCTATGCCTCCTCCGTCAGCCGGACCAAAAAGCTGGTCCGGGAAGAATTCATGGCCCTGCAGTCGGCCGAGGCCGGACTGAGTAAGGCCATCTTCTGTCTTAACGCCCAAAACAGCGACGGCTGTGGAGGTTCCTTCGGCCTGGCCTACGTGGGAGAATCAGACGTAATCATGGGTACCGGCAGCTTCACGACCGAAATAACCGGTGCCGGCAGCCAGAGAACCGTCACTTCCGTAGGAACCATGCCGTCCGGACTCTCGCGTACAGTCCGAATCGAACTAACCACTATTCCGTCGCAAGACGACGTCTCGTTCGGATACGCCCTCCAGTCCGGCGACGGCGGTGCATATCTGGAGAACAATTCTGAGATAAACGGCACGCTCTACTCCGGTGGTGACGTGACCTGTCAGACTGACAGGGCGGTAGTCGACGGTGATGTCTATGTCTCAGCCGACGGGGGCAAGATCGACTCCTGCACGGTTAACTATCATGCCCATGCCGACCGGATACTGGACTCCAAAGTCGGAGGCGACGCCTTCTTTCGCTTCAATCCGGCTGACATCGCCGGCACCGACGTCGATGGTACGAAATTCCCCGGAAGCATCCGCCCCAACCCGGAACCGCTGCCTGAAATCGACCTCGACTTCTGGCACGCGTCGGCCGAACAGGGAGGGGTGGTCGCCGGTCCGTTCTCGCCGCCTGACAACTCGACCATCGGACCGATCAAAATCGTCGGCGACCTGAACATCGGCAATGGCGTCGACTTGACCGTTACGGGCCCGGTTTGGGTCACGGGTAACATCTTCACTGGCAACGTATCCTCCTTCACTCTGGCCGCCGGATTCGGCGAGTACAGCACCGTCATTCTGGCCGACGACCCCTCGGATCAGGTCAGCCACGGAAAGATCGACGTCACCAACAACACCACGATCCGCGGTTCCGGAAACCCGAAGAGCCATCTGCTGTTCGTCAGCACCAACACGTCGACATCGGTCGATTCCCCGGCCCTTTCCGTGGCCAACAACTCCGATGGCGCCATCTTCTTCGCGACCCAGGGCGCACTGCGCATACAAAACAATGCCGGGGCAAAATCCCTGGCCGCCTATCGCCTTCATGTCAGCCAGCGGGCTACCGTCAACTACGTCGAAAGCGACCTGGCCGACACGAAATTCTCCAACAGTCCGGGAGGTGTCTGGCACATGGTCGAAGACTCATGGCGACAGGTAAGATAGCGCAACACGGACAGAACTTCTGACGAAAGATCGATCGACGTCTGTGATCGGCGGCATGGTTGGGTTATAATTCAGACGAAAACGAAACCTCTCCGTCAGGGCAATGCTCAATCCCCTCTCTAACGCGTTCGGACTCGACATCGGCGACCGGTCGTTCAAGCTGGTCCAGCTTGGTCGTCCGCGCGGACGCAAGAAAGGCTACCGACTTAACGCCTGGGGTGTCGTCGACGTACCGGAGGGAGTCATGAGCAACGGTAACATCCTCGACCGTCCCAAGGCTGCGGCACTGATCAACAAGCTGGTAAGGTCGGCTGTCGGTCATGTCGGCGGACGCACTGTCGTCGCCTGTCTGCCGGAGACCAAGACCTTCATCAAGGTGATCGAAACCGGTCCCAACGAAACACGGGAGCAGATGACCTCGGCCGTACTCAAGGAAATAGAGGACAACATCCCTCTCCCGAAGGAGGAGATCTACTACGACTGGCAAGCGATAGAGACCCATTCGCCACCGGCCGCCGCATCGAATCCGACAAAGAAGACCGGACCGAGGAATCCGGCCAGCGCAACGGAGACCTCAAGAATCATGTTGGGGGCGGCCCCGAAGCAACTGGTCGACGACTTCACGGCCATGATCGACCTGGCCGGACTGGCTCCGGCGGTCTTCGAGATAGAGGCTATGGCCATCAGCCGAGCTGTGCTACCGATCGCGAACGACGAGCCAGAGACAGCCGTCGGGTTGCTCGATATTGGGGCGACCCGCTCCAGCCTGATAGTCCACGACCGTGGAACTATACAGATGTCGCTCAGCATACCGATCTCCGGGGCGGAGATAACCGAGACGATCAGCCAGAAACTGAAAGTCAGCCTGGAGGACGCCGAAAAGCTGAAACGCAAATGCGGACTCGATGCCAGCCGCTGCGAGGACAAGATATGGAAGATCCTGCAGCCGCAGATCGACGACATGTCCGAAAAGATCAAGAACGCCATCAGGTTCTACAGGATGGGATTCCCCCACGGACGCGACATAGAGCGTCTATTGGTCGCCGGCGGCGGAGCTAACTTCCTGGAAATCGACTCGGTACTCTCGAGAAAGCTGACCATCAAGGTCGAGCGAGCTAACCCGCTGGTTAACGTTCGACTCCCGATTCCGAGACGTTTCCCTTCCGAGACGACACAGACCTATACCACTGCCATCGGTCTGGCCATTCGGGCCGCGGACGAAACGACCGCCGGACTGCGCGGAATACAATAGAGAAGCATGAAAACCACCCTGAACCTACTCTCGCCGAACAAGAAACGCGCGCTCCGCACCGTGCTGGCCTTGACTTCCGTCCAGACCGCGATACTGCTCGCCGCCTTCGTGGCGTTGTCGTTGGCCGGACTCCTTTTCTCTCTCCGTCTGACCCTAGCCGGCACCGCACGTGGACTGTATGACCAGTCGTCGGCCACATTGGACGAGTACGAAACAACCGCCAAGCTGATCCGTGACACCAATGGGTTCATCAAACGGACCGAAGAAGTACACGAGTCGTTCGTCGACTGGTCGGCGATATTGGAGTCGATCAGTCAGGCCGCACCGGATGGCATCAAGTTCGACGGACTGACTGTCGACGTCGACCGCTCAATCTCGATCGTCGGACTGGCGATGACGCGCGAAGAGGTGCTGGAGATGGAACGCCGCCTGAAGGCTAATCCGAACTTTCGGGACGTCAGCTCGCCACTGTCCAACATCCTTCAGCGCGAGAACCTACGTTTCGAATTCAACCTGAAGTACGATCCGAACCAGAATTCCGACTAGCTGTATGACTGTCGAAAAAGGGATAATAGCCACTACCACCGTCCTACTTCTGCTGACTGCAACGGTGGTCGGCCTTGTCGTAATCCCTTCGGTCAACGGCATAAGCCGACTGACCGGCGAGATCACCGCACAACAGTCCGAAATCGAACAGCGCTATCTGCTCCGCAACTACGCCAGGCGCATCACGGCCGATACCGATGCTGCAGCCACCGGACTAGACGAGCTGCGACGGACGTACGTGATCGAGGGCGAGGAACTGAACTTCATCCAAGCGATGGAACGATCCGCTGGACTGGCCGGAGTCAGCCAGGAGATCTCCCTTGAGACGGCCAACGAAACCGAGATAAACCGTTGGGAGAAGCGCATACCGCTCAAGATGAAGATTCAGGGCTCTTTACCGCAGATAATGAGCTGGCTCAACGAGGTCGAACACCTAGACACCTACGTCATCATCGACTCCCTGATCATCAACACCCAACGCGGCAGTGCTGCGGCGCTCAGGTCCGGCAATGTCGACGCCTACCTGACCGGACATGTCTTCTGGCTATCGAAATCCGCTCCCTATGTTCAGGATCTCCGAAGTCTGACCTCTACCGGAAGGGTGACCGAGGGCAGTGGCGAGGAATAACGCACGCTTCTCGACAAAATCATGGCCGATTCTAGCAGAAAAAAAATTCGTCTCAACCTCCGACTGGCGACCGGACTGTTCGCCATTCTGATTATCGGACTGTCTTTGGTCGCTATCGCCGCGACCGGCCTCTTCATTTTCGGAGCGTTGGGCGACATCTCCGGTGAGCACTTCACTCTGTCCGACTCGGACCGCCGGCCAGTTGAGACCATCGATCTGGCCAGACTGAACTCGCTGCAGGAAAGGATTGCCGACAAAAACAAGCTGGATGCGCCCCGTGAAGGACGCCTGCACAACCCATTCCTGGAGCCGGTCATCCCGCCGCCGACCGAAACTCCGACAGACGAAGGTGACATCAACATTTAATCGCGACCGAAAACGGGATCGTCAGGTCCTGTTTTTTTCTATCGACAGCTGTTGGACTACCTCCCTAAGATAGTCCTAATCGCAGACACTAAACCTTCCACCTCCGATTCGGTCGTAAAACGACCGATCGAAACCCTAATGCCGCCGTGCCGCAGAGCCTGACCGGAGCAGATTGACTCAAGTGTCGGGGAGACCTTTCGTCGTCCGGCATCGCAGGCCGAACCAGTCGAGACGGCAAAACCGACCGAGTCAAGCTTCAGAGCCAATGTGCCGCCGTCGACTCCGTTTACGACGAAAAAAACGATTCCTGGGACGGTCTGGTTCGGATCTCCATAGACGGTAAGTCCACCGATCCCTCTCAGCGAAGAACGCAGTCTGGAGGTCAGCCCTTTGATCAGCTCACGGTCGGCCTGCCGCTCGGCGACCAAGAGTTCGGCTGCAGTTCCCAGGCCTACGATACCCGACAGATTCTCTGTGCCACCGCGTCGACCGGACTCCTGGCCGCCGCCAGCGACCGGCGACGACAGGTCCACGCCGCGCCGAACGTAGAGTACGCCAATCCCCTTAGGGGCATAGAACTTGTGTCCGGACACGGCCATCAGGTCGACGAATGCGTCGCATGGCCGCACTTCCTCGGTCCGCATGGCCTGAACCGCATCGGTCATGAGCAGGATAGGCAGTCCGCTCGGTCCGCGCCGTCGTCGTTCGGACACGACTGCCTCGCCGACGGACGACATGGGCTGCAGTGAACCAATGACGTTGTTCGCCCACATGACGCAGACCATAGCGGTAGCCGGAGTGATCGTTGCGGAGAGTCCGGCCATGTCCGTCACGCCGTCCGCATCCACCGGTATCCGATCCACCGTCACTCCCAGCTCGGACTCCAGTCTGGCCACGGTCGTCCGCACCGACGCATGCTCCAACGGCGACACGGCCAATCTCAACTCAACCGATGGGCCGTACAGCTCACGCAGCCGTCTGAAGTGTCCCCAAAGCGCCATCGAGTTGGCTTCCGTCGCGCCGGAAGTGAAGACAATCTCGCCGAGTTCCGCTCCCAAAAGTCCGGCCACGGACCCGCGTGCGCGATCCATCACCGTCAGACACTGCCGACCGAACGAGTGAGCTGAAGACGGATTTCCAACCAAAGTCAGCGAACCTTCGACAGCTTCCCTGACGCGCGGATCAATCGGATTTGACGCAGCGTAGTCAAAGTAGGCCGGAGTCATATCATTCCACCATCTCGACTGCGGCGATTCCGGGCAGACGCTGTCTGATCGTCTTCTCGATACCCTGCTTCAGGGTGAGTCTGGCGAACGGACAGCCGGCGCAGTGCCCCAGAAAACGAACCGTTAGTGTGTTCGACCCTTCATCAAAAGAGACGACTTCCACGTCGCCACCGTCCTCCTGCAGCGCCGGACGGATCTCGTCTAGTGCGTTTTCGATCTCGGTCATGTTCATGCAGACCCGACCATAACACCGAATCGGACCGAAATCAAGGCCGAAAACGCACTCCCGACCGGGTCCGAAAGGTACCCGAACTTCTATTGACAGACGGGAAAGTCTGCCGTAAACTAAGCCCGCGAACCTAAAAGATTGGCTTTATGGCACATAAAAAGGCATCAGGCTCCACACGTCTCGGACGAGACTCTAACGCCCAACGTCTCGGCGTCAAGCTCTACGAGGGCCAGAAGGCGAAGAGCGGAGCCATCATCATCCGCCAGCGCGGCACGAAGTTCCGTCCGGGCAAGAACGTGATGAAAGGCAAGGACGACACGCTGTTTGCCTCCACCGAAGGCATCGTCTACTTCAACAAGAAAAAGATCCGCAAGTTCGACGACAGCATGGCCTACGTCAACTTCGTCTCGGTCGTTACCGAGTAACGACACCGACGCGAACGAAAGCGCCCGGCGAAAATCCGGACGCTTTTGTTTTTACTAAAAGGACCGTCTAAAATCTTACTTCCCGAACGGTATCGGAAGGCAGATCTCAGACAGGCTCTAGAGCCGCAAGCTATTCGACAGCCGGTTTCCCCTTGGAGGACCGGCGGAGTTTCGTGCGCGAGCTATCTACCTTGGCCGCCGCCCGGATGAAGGCCATGAACAGCGGATGCGGTACGAGCGGCCGCGACTTAAACTCAGGATGAAACTGAGTACCGACAAAGAACGGATGATCCTTGATCTCCACGATCTCAACCAGATTTCCATCCGGCGACGTGCCTGATATAACCAAACCGGCCTTTTTCAGGTCTTCACGGTAATCGTTGTTGAACTCGTAACGATGGCGGTGTCTCTCACTGATCTCCTTAGTGCCGTAGGCGCGTCGAGCGTTGGTGCCGGCGGACAGGACGCACGGATATGCGCCCAACCGCATCGAACCGCCGTATCTCTTTTCCCTGATCAGGCTCTCCTGCTCCGGCATCGTATGAATGACCAGATGAGGAGACTCCTTGTAGACCTCCTCTGTATTGGCGTCCTTGAGCCCCAGCACGTTTCGCGCGAATTCTACGGTCGCCAGCTGCATGCCGTAGCAGAGCCCCAAATAAGGAATGCCGTTCTCGCGGACGAAACGAATCGCCCGCATCTTACCCTCGATTCCGCGACCGCCGAAACCTCCCGGAATGACCAGCCCGTCGTAGCCGGCCAGCTTCTGCACGGACTTCGGATCGGTCTCGAACTCCTCGGCACTGAGCCACTCAATCACCGGCTTCCGTTTCTGTGCCCAGGCGGCATGCTTGACTGCCTCAATGACCGACAGATACGAATCCGACAACGTGAACTCGCCAGTGGCGAAATACTTGCCGACCATGGCGATGCGCACCGGCTTTTCCGACTCGTCGATGCTCTCCACAAACTTCCGCCAGTCGGCCAAGTCCCGATGCTTCGGACGCAAGCCGAACTTCTTCAGTATCTTCCTGCCGAAGCCCTCCTCCTCAAAATTGATCGGTACCTTATAGATCGAATCGACATCCGGCGCCGAGATCACGTCGCCATCACTGACATTGCAGAAGACGGACAGCTTGCGGCGACGCGGTCCATCGAGCGGACATTCGGCCCGGGCCAAAATGAAGTCCGGCTGAATGCCGGCCGAATTGACCGTCCGGACGGCGTACTGCGTAGGCTTGGTCTTCATCTCGCCTGTATTCTTGGGAATCGGCAAATAGCTCACCAACACGAACAGCACGTCCTTCGGTCGGCTCAAATGCATCATGCGGGCCGCCTCCAGGAACAGCACATTCTGATATTCGCCGACTGTGCCGCCGACCTCGACGATGGTGAAGTCGGACTTGGCATGACGCTGTGCCTCCCTGATTCGCCGAATTACCTCCTCCGGAACGTGTGGCACCACCTCGACGCACCGGCCGCCGTACTCGAGATTGCGTTCCTTCTCGATGACCGTCTGATAGACACGGCCGGTAGTCATGTAGTTGACCGAATAGATGTTCTCGTTCAGAAACCGCTCATAGTTGCCGATGTCCTGATCGGTCTCGTCGCCGTCCTCGGTCACGAACACCTCTCCATGCTCTATGGGATTCATCGTTCCGGCGTCGACGTTCACGTACGGGTCGATCTTGACGGCCGTGACCCGGTAGCCGTAGCCCTGCAGTATGCGTCCGATCGAGGCTACAGCTGCACCCTTACCGACGCCGCTCATGACACCGCCGATGACGAAAATAAACTTTGGCATAACGGTCTTGTTGCGTTAAAACTCATCTCGATGTCCCGCTTCCGTGCCATGACCGCCCGGCCACGATACCGGCAACCGAAACATCGAGATGACCCTTACCGATGACTTGAAAAAACAAAAGACGAGCCTGATTCGACGGCCCGACTAGGCCGAACCGCTCCCGGAAGGGTTCGATTCGGGCTTGGGTCTGTTCCCCCTCCGCTGCCTCCTGCGGCCTGACCGTCCGCCGGACTGCCCCCTTCCCGAAACCTGTCGCGTCACGCCGGACCGACTGTCGGAAGACCCGCCCCGGGACTCGAGGGACAAAATCTCGATCATCCGGCTAAGCATCGGCTTGACGTCCGAGTAGCTGGACTTGCTCTTGACCTGCTGCAGGTCGACCCAGATCACCTTGCGGATTTTCTCGTCCTTCTGCGGCATACCCATCTCCGGCGACAGGACTTCCATCAGAAAATAATGGACATGCTTGTGGATGAGCGTACCCCGAATTTCCGGCCGATAGTTGTCGCAGAACCAGAGATCCAGCTTGCCCAGCGGTGCGATCACCCTCACCCGCTTCAGTCCCATCTCCTCCTTGATCTCACGCACAGCCGTCTGTCGGACAGACTCGCCCAACTCGACGTGCCCCTTGGCGAAAGTCCACTTGTTGTACGGGTCCAGGATAAACGCGACACGCACCCCGTTGGGGGTGCGTCTGTAGACGATGCCGCCGGCGGAGACCTCAATCCTGACCCGACCTGTTCGGCCTTGCTTGCCGACCTGTCGGACCTTGCCCGTCTTGGCTTTCCTGTCACGGCGCTGGTTATCCATAGGCATCACGATCCGGCCGCAATATCGTCGCCAACACCGGTCAGTATCTCGATAGCCCGGTCGTACTGCGGGTCGCGGTCGCTGTTGAAGTCGTCGACCGTCAGTTCGACCACCTGATCCGGAGTTATGCCGGACTGATCGATCGACTGGCCGTCCGGCGTCAGCCATAACGCGATGGTCAGCTTGAGGGCCGATCCGTCATCGAACTCGATGTAGTCCTGCACCGATCCCTTACCGAAGGTCTGCTCTCCTACGACCGTTGCCTTTCCCTGCTGCTGCAGGGCACCGGCCACGATCTCCGATGCCGAAGCGGAACCGCCGTTGACCAGGACCACGGTCGGGACATCGACGAACCTGGCCAGCCCGTCGGAACTGTAGTTCCTGACCGATCCGTCGCTGAACTTCTCCTGAACCACGACGTCGTGCTGTATCCATTCGCCGGCCACATCCACGGCCGTGTCGAGGAACCCGCCCGGATCGTTACGCAAATCCAGGATCACCCCGTCGGGATTCTGCAGCATGATTCCCTGAACCGCCTCCTCGAAGGCCGGACCGGTCGTCTCGTTGAAATGGAACAGCTGAATGACGCCGATCCGCCGGCCGGACCGCTCCTCCGTCCGCCAACGAACCGAGTCGACCGTGATCTTCCCGCGGAAGATGCCATATTCCTTGATGTCGTCGCCTTCCCTCATGATCAGCAGCTTGACTTCGGTCCCTTCGTCGCCGCGTATCCTCCGTACGGCCTCGTCGATAGGCAGTCCGAACGTCTCGACACCGTCGATCGCCATGATCGAGTCGCCGGCCCGAAGACCTGACTTCTCGGCCGGAGTCCCCGGCAGCGGAGCGATGACCTTGAGCTGATCCTCCTTGATGCCGATCTCCGCCCCGATTCCCTGAAACGTGCCGGACAGTTCTGATTCGAACATGGCCGCCGTCTCCGGATCGAGGAAGATCGAGTACGGATCGTCGAGCGAACCGACCATGCCGGCCACGGCACCGTAAAACAGGTCGACATCGTCGACCGGCTGCTTGACCGAACGGGACTTCACTATCTCCCAGACATCCCAAAAGCCAGCGAAGTCGACCCGACGATCCAGGACCGTCGTAGGTTTGGCGTCCCGATTCACGACCTGTCCCTCGCCTGGCGAATCCGCACCGGCCGGACCGATCCACAATTCACCGACAGAAGAACCCAAGAGAAAGCCGGTCAAGAGCAGCAATGCACCGACCAGACCCAAAACGTAGCGGTTCCGTCGTTTGAAGCCGACAACGCTCGGCTTTTCCTGTCGATCAATCTCCATACTCATAAAAACGGAAATCCGGACTTAAGAGCCTTCCTAAAATTTACCTTCCGGTCGATACGACCTAGTTCCGACCTCAATCGAGGCTAAGAATACCAACCGTCGGACTGCCGGTCAAAAGACCGAATTTTCCTCCGGCGGCAGTCGCGATCCGGCCGCTGTAGCACGGCCACAGGCAGCTAATCGATACGCTCGATGTCCGCTCCCAAATCGACGAGCCGCTCGTCGATGCGTTCATAGCCGCGATCGATGACCGACGCATTATGCAGCACCGTCTCGCCGGAAGCGATCAGGCCGGCGATCACCAAGGTCGCGCCCGCCCGCAGGTCCAAGCCGAAAATTTCCTTGCCGTAGAGCGGAGTCGGACCGGTTACCACCACCCGATGGGGGTCGCAGATGGTGGCGTTCGCCCCCATCTTGGTCAGCTCGTTCATGTAGCCCAACCGTCCCTCATAGAGCGGATCGTGAATGAGCGAAGTGCCTTGACATTGAGTCGCCAGTACGCCGAACGGTGCCTGCAGGTCGGTCGGAAAGCCCGGATAGGGCATGGCCTTCAGTCGAAACGCGTTCAGCTGGCTGGAAGGCGGCATGACCAGAACGTCGCCCTTCAGCTCGTACCGAACGCCAATCCGGTCCAGAGTCAGCAGGATGATGTCCAAATGATCGGGCCTTACCCCCAGAATATTGATAGTGCCTTTGGTCAGCCCCCCTAGAACTGCGAAGGTGCCTACTTCGATCTGATCGGGAATGATCTGGAAACTGGTCCCCCGCAGCTCGGATACGCCCTCAATCACCAGAGTATGGGTGCCCAGTCCGCCGATGCGCGCCCCGGCCGCATTCAGGAACTCGCCCAGACAGGCCACGTTCGGTTCGGCCGCCGCCAGCTTGATGATCGTAGTGCCCGACGCCAGGACGGCCGCCATCATGGCGTTCTCGGTGGCCGTGACCGAAAACTCTGGTAAGATGACGGTAGTTCCGGTCAGACCGGAAGTAGTCAGCGTATAGGTCTCGTCGTCATTGTGGACGATATCGGCACCCAGTGACCTCAAGGCGTATAGGTGCGTATCGATCGGGCGGTTGCCGATGATGCAGCCGCCCGGCTCGGGAATCGTGACCTCATGAAACCTGGCCAGGAGCGGACCCATGAGCAGGATCGACGAGCGCATCGCCCTGACAGCCTTCCGATCGAGCGAACCGATGTCCGCTCCGCTGGCGTCGACCGACATCTCGCTGTCGCCGGTCCACTTGACCTTGGCTCCTAACGACCTCAAAATGTCGAGCATCCTCTCGACATCCGAAAGATGAGGAACGTTACCGATCACGCATTCGCCCCGCACCAGTAGGGTCGCCGCTATCACCGGAGTGGCAGCGTTCTTCATTCCTCCGACGCGAATGTCACCGTCGAGCGGGTTCCCGCCCCGGATCACGAATCGGGTGTCTGCGTTGCCGGCCATAGTATCTGCATTAGTGAATTTAGAACTCAAAACATCCCTAAAGTCTGTCTAAAATCTTACCGCCCGAATCGATTCGCGACTCGTCGGTCCGAGGTCAGACGAGACACTGCCTCGCCGGTCTCGACACCTCGATTCCGCCTTCCGGCCGCAGACGATATCAGAACGTCCTTGGAAAGCAGATTTCAAGCGGGCTCTTAGATGATAGAGTCGGCCAACCCCTTTGGCAAGCCAGAAAGCCAAACATGGCGGTAGACCTTAAACTACGAATCAAATGAATGTCAGAAGAAAAATTGTGGTCCCGATACTGCTGCTGACCTTCTTCGCCTCCGCTCCGCTCATCCTGCTCTACGCTTCCGGCTACAGCTACAATCTGAAGAGGAACCGACTGGAAAAGTCCGGCATTCTGAAAATAGATACGGTCCCTGACGGGGCTATCGTCTCCCTCGACGGCAAGCCAGGCCGACGAAGGACCACTCCAGTCTCGATCGGCCACCTGATGCCGGAGCAGTATCTGGTGTCGATCGACAGACCCGGCTTCCTGCCCTGGTCCAAGACTCTGACCGTAGAGAGCGGCAAGACCACCTTCGCCAAGGGTGTCGTACTGGTCGCCGAGACCCTGCCGCAGATGGTCTCCCGCACCACGGCCAAGGTGAGCGCTCTTGACCTCAATGGCACTACGGCGGCCTACCTGGAGAACGACGGACAATGGGAGGAGATCAAGCGTTTCAAGGTCGAGACCGAAAGCGTCCTGCCCCTGGCCCGTTTTGCCGTCGGCAGATACGACGACGTCCGGCTGTCGCTGTCGGATGACGGCCAACGCCTGCTGATCGGCGGACGCGAGGCCGACGGACGACTCTCGTTGCAGGTATACCGCACCGACCTGACGTCCGATCCCAACCAGCTCGATCTGCAGGTCGGACCGTCAGAAAGTCGTCCGCTGGTCAGCTGGTCGGCTGGCGGACATGGCCTCGCCATAGCGAACGGCCATGAACTGACCCTACTGCCATCCGAAGGCGAAATCGTCAGTGTCACCCTAGACGCCGCACCGTCTGGAATATTTCTGGCCGGCGATGCGATCTGGCTGCTGACCGAAGATCGGGGCGACACCGGACTGCTGACCCGAATCGGCCTCCGCGACCTCAAGCCTGCCGGACAGGAGATTCCCCTGCCGCATTCCGGAATGTCGCTGGTCGGCGGCAACGACCGCTACCTCGTGCTGACCGGGAACGAACCGGACAGCGGCCTACTGGTCGACACCGGACGTGACCGAATCTCCAGACTGCCCAAGTCCGACGGCCTGGCCTGGGAGCACGCCGACTCGACCGGGCGTCTGCTGCTCTGGAACGACTTCGAGATCCATGTCGTCAATCCGGAAAACGGCGAGTCATATCTGGTCACCAGACTCGGCACTCCGATCACCGGCTGCCGCTGGTTCCCACTGGGGACCATGGTCATCTTCGCGACCGACAGGAGAATAACGGCCATCGAACTCGACGACCGCGACCGCCGCAACACCTTCATCCTGGCCAGCTTCGAATCCGTCAGCTCCATGACCGTGGACGAGCAGGCCGGCGTCCTGCACTTCGTCGGGGCGATCGGCAGCCAGCGCGGCATCTACGAACGGCCGCTGTAGCGGTCCGACTGCAGTCGAGGGCTTCCGGCCAGCGGAGGCCTTTTTCGTTCGAGGAAAGTGAGGCCGAAAAAAATTAAAACGACCGGCAAAAAAGCCGGTCCCGATCGGGGCCGGCAAAGTTCTTCTTCTTGTGTTTTAGAATGGGGATCAACTGGACGACGGCTGTTCGCCCAAGGCAATCCTTCTCAGGATGTCCGGAACCTCACGGATGGTCGAGACTCGCCAGTAAGGCGGCAACTGACTCATATCAGCACGGTCGAACTCCCACTCGATCGAACAGGGTACGTGGATCGCCTGCTGTCCCACCCTTAATGCCTCCAAAATGTCACTTTTTAGCGAGTTTCCGACCATGACCACCAGGCGGTCTCTTTCCGCCAGACAAGCCAAGACATCGCCCTTTCTTCCCTCTACAGCAATGATCCGCTCCGGCTCAAAAAATCGCCCCAAACCGGAAGATTCGACCTTCCGCCTTTGGGCTCCATCTTTCCCAACAGTCAACAGCCAGGGTCGGTAGCCAGATGAACACAGTTCCTCAAGAACCTCGATTGCTCCGGGTACGGGCATGTACGGTTGTGTCCAGACTCTTCCCGCCATTTCGGACAGCTGTCTCACCACTTCCGGTTCCGACGAAAGACCGGCCCTGTCACACAGGGCCTCGTAGGTCCTTACCCAACCGGCGGCATACCGGCAGGTGTTGGTGAAGCCCATGGTCTTCATAAGACCGAAGTCAATCTCCTTATGCAACGCCAGTATCTCTTTCGCACTGGGCGTATGCCAACCCAATGCCCGAACGATCAGCAGGGTGCACTCTAGAGCTACCCTAACGTATAAGGCCGAGGTGCTGGATAGCGTATCGTCAAAGTCGAAGACGATCTCCGGATTCCCTAGGGATCCACTAGTATTTTTCCGACCCATTCCAAACCTTCCTTTCCTATCTTTCTGCAAAGGAAAGATGACGTATCTAACCACGGCTGACTAATTTGGTCAAGTTCCTGTACATTCACGGCAGTCGCACAAAAAAAGGCAGCTGTCGTTGCCGACTGCCGCCTCATGCCTTTCTAGAAAACCCCTAACCGATCACAGCTCCACACGAGAGTTGTCGCCGATCACCAGCCGATGACCGACCGGCATGTGCGCACCGGCCGAGGCCAGCTCTACATTCTTGCCAATCAGCGCATCGACGACCCGTTTGGAGCAGTGAATGTTCACGCCGTCGAAGACCACCGAATGCTCTATCTCGGAACCGATGACCCGCACCCCGTTGCCGAGCGAGGTGTACGGTCCGATATAGCTGTTCTCGATGACGCAGTTCTCGCCGATCACGACCGGCCCGCGGATCAGACAGCGTCCCCTGACTACCGTTCCCTGACCGATGCTTACCCGACCGTGGATGATCGCCTCCGGGTCTACCTCACCTTCAACGACCGCTTCCTCACGGGTCATCTCGGCCAGGAGCAGCTGGTTTCCCTCGAGCAGATCCTCGGACTTGCCGGTATCCTTCCACCAGCCGGTGATCTCCTGATAGCCGACATTGAAGCCGTTCTGGATCAGCCAGGTGTGAATGTCCGAGATCTCGTACTCCCCACGGCCGGACGGCGTGATGTGACTGAAAGCCTCAAAGAAGTTCCGGTCGTAGATGTAGATGCCTGTCACCGCAAAGTCGCTCTTGGGGGCCTGCGGTTTCTCGTCCACTCGGACGATACGTCCGTCCAGCATCTCCGGCACGCCGAACCGCTGCGGATCGCGCACCCTGGAGAGCGCCAGCATGCAGTTCGGACGTTCGTTCCGAAACTTGTCCACGAAGGCGTTGATGCTGCCGAGGATGATGTTGTCGCCGAGATAGAAGACGAAGTCATCCTCGCCCAGGAACGACTGGGCGTTCTTGACGATGTGCGCCACGCCCAGAGGTCCGCCCTGCTGCTCGATGAAGGTGATCCGAGCGCCCCAACGCGAGCCGTTGCCGACCACCTTTCGAATCTCGACCTCACCCAGATTGATGTTGATGCCGATATCTGTGATGCCGGCCGACGCGATCTTCTCGATGGCGTGAAAGATCATCGGCTTGTTGGCAAGCGGTATCAGATGCTTGTTGATGGTCGTGGTGATGGGCCGAAGCCTAGTGGCGTGACCCCCCGCAGCAATGAGAGCTTTCATAGGCATTGTCGAATACGATGTCACCCGGTAACCTTAGCAAACTCCAACGATTTAATAACCTAACTTATCCTCATGCAAAATACCGTTAGCTTTAATTATAGGATCAAAGCGGGCAAAAAGCCCATGCATCAAATTGACACTCCCCGGGCCAAGGCCCGGTGATTTGCAGACAACAAAAAAGACGGGTACAGAACCCCGTCAAGAAAACTCGACACTTTCCCTATTCTTTAGAATAGGAAGAAATATCCTACCATCTCAATAGTGTATCAATAATGGAAGCGGACACCTTTTGAATCTCTTGTTGCAAAACAATATTAACCGCGTTCAATCTGCACAGAGGTAGACACCCCTCAATACGGCAGTCTCAACAATCTAACGCAACGGGGTGATATCATCGCCCCATATGCGAAGAACCACATACACACGACTCGATCAGCAGGACCGTGAGGAAATCAGCAGGGGTATCGCGGCAGGATATACCCTGACGGCCATCTCCCGCCGGATCGGCAGGCATGCGAGCACGGTATCCCGGGAAGTGGCCGCCGGCGGCGGGCAGGCCGGGTACCGTGCGGACGGAGCCGGAAGACGAGCGGCGCGTTCCGCGGCTACGAGACGCGGGGGAAAGACCAAGCTGGCA